>NZ_JADEVX010000359.1:0-1438 GCF_015207925.1 Microcystis sp. LEGE 00066
AACCTAACACCAGAATCGAGACCACTGCCAACCATCCATGATTAGGTGTGAACCGAATGTCCGACCTGAACCATCGTAATTAGCTAGTAGTGAAATAGGTTGATACACTGCGTTCAAAAGAACAAGGGGAAAAGTAAGGAATTTACTAACTCACTTACATAGACCTTTAAAAGTACCCCGATGGATAGGACAAATCTAAAGATGGAATGCCCATATAAACGGAACGTGATAAGCCCTTTCAGGCTCTGAGTATCGGTCGAAATACTCAGTAGTGACAAGTGTAAGCGCAAGCCTTCAAGGGTGTGAGATGTAACCAAAAGCCAACGCCTGACAGTAATAGTCAGGATATGCTAACAGGTTACGGTTTGTCTGTAAGGATAGAGTCTAGTAGGAGTCTATATGACGAAATCGAGAGAAGGTAAAGGATTCGGGAAACCGAAAACCACTAAGACTACGAATGTATGGAAAGCTATCAACTGGGGTAAAATCCAAAGATACGTTTTCAAGCTCCAAAAGAGGATATACCAAGCGGCTAAATCGGGACAGGATGCAAAGGTTAGAAGGTTGCAACGTCTATTGGTGAAATCATACTACGCTCGTCTATTAGCAGTTCGCAAAGTAACCCAAGATAATCAAGGAAAGAAAACAGCAGGAGTCGATGGAGTGATAGCAATATCCCCAGAGCAAAGGCTAAATCTAACCGAAGAAATCAAAGGAACACTTAAAGCAAAACCGTTAAGAAGGGTATGGATTCCTAAACCGGGTAGGGATGAAAAACGTCCATTAGGAATACCAACCATCAAAGACAGAGCTAGACAAGCGTTGATTAAATCGGCACTCGAACCAGAATGGGAGTCAAAAATGGAAGAAACCAGCTACGGTTTTCGACCCGGAAGGTCTGCCCATGATGCAATATCGAGGATATACATCACCATTAATCGAGGTAGCTACTTTGTATTAGATGCCGATATTGCTAAGTGTTTTGACCGAATTAATCACGAACTTTTACTGTCCAAAATTCATTGTCCAAGTTCACTGAAAAGAGACATCAAACAATGGCTCAAAGCAGGAGTATTGGATAACGGCGTATTTGAACAAACAGAAACAGGGACACCCGAAGGAGGGGTAATAAGTCCACTACTAGCCAACATCGCACTGGATGGAATGGCAAGATTAATTGAAACATTGTTCCCAAAAAGGAGTAATAAAACAAATCAAGCTGTTTGCATAAGATACGCCGATGACTTTGTAGTGATTTCACCATCACTCGAAATCATTGAACAGTGCAAGACTGCCATTTCCGAATGGTTAAAGCCTATTGGATTAGAACTTAAACCAGAAAAAACCAGAGTGTCTCATACACTCAAACCCATTGGGTATAATGGGAAAACTGAAGAACCTGGTTTTGATTTTCTAGGATTCAATATCAGACAATATC
>NZ_JADEVX010000020.1:0-38594 GCF_015207925.1 Microcystis sp. LEGE 00066
TCCCCATTCCCCCACACCCCTAATTCTTATGAGAGATTCCCTATCGAGCCGTCTAAGAGTACAACAACACTGCCTCAATCAGGTTAAATTAGCCGTGACAAAGCAGGGTTTTAGCAGTCAGCGCTCCTTAGCCAAAGAAGCTGAATTTAGTCTGGCTACTGTCAGCAACTTCCTGACTGGTAAACCGGTAGAACAAGCCACTTTTGAACAAATTTGTCGTCGATTATGCCTCGACTGGCAAGAAATCGCCGCCCTGAATTTTGAGCTAAAAACACCCCCTCAAGACAAAATTCCGGTTAATTCGGCAGCCAAGAGCGAAAAATTGGAGACATTACCCCCCTATCCTAATGGGGCAGTTCCCCTTGGTTCCCCATTTTATTTAGAACGTCTTCCCCTCGAAGAACAGATAAGGCAGGAAATCAAGAAACCGGGGGCTTTAGTGCGGATAAAAGCTCCCAAAGAAATGGGCAAAACCTCCCTACTTTTGAGAATGCTCGATTTTGCTAAACAGCAAGGCTACCGCACGGTGAGTTTGAACTTAGAACAGGTGGACCAGACGATTTTGGCTGATTTAAACCAATTTTTGCGCTGGTTGTGTGCCAATGCCGCCCGTCAACTACAGTTAAAACCACAATTAGATGAGTATTGGGATGAGGATTTAGGTAGCAAGATTAGCTGTACGGTTTACATTCAAGACTATCTCCTGGAATCGATTACCGCCCCCATTGTCCTCGCTATTGATGAACTTAATCAGATATTTGAACATCCCCAAGTGGCCAAGGATTTTTTACCGCTGCTGCGTTCTTGGTACGAAGAATCCAAAACCCTACCTATCTGGCAAAAACTCCGTCTTATCGTCGTCCATTCCACAGAAATTTATGTTCCCCTGCAGCTCAATCAATCCCCCTTTAACGTGGGATTCCCCGCACAGTTAAGTCATTTTAGTCTGGAGGAGGTATTGCAATTAGCCCAACGTTATCAACTCACCTGGGAAAATCAGGAAAAAGTCCAACAACTGATGGAGCTAGTAGGAGGACATCCAGCTTTGGTACAAACTGCCCTCTACTATCTCAGTCGGGAGGAAATAACCATGACGCAAATATTAACCAGCGCCACCTCTGTCACCGGGATCTATGCCCATCACCTGCGGCGCCATTGGGCAGTATTAGAACAACAGCCGGAACTAGCAAAAGCCCTCGACCGGGTGATGAGCGCGGTGGAACCCGTACAATTAGACCCAATTCTCGCTTACAAACTCAGCAGTATGGGACTACTCAAACAATCAGGAGATAAAGTAGTACCAGGCTATGAATTGTATCGACGCTATTTTTTAGAGGTGAAATCCTCTATCAGTTATCAGTAAACAGTAATCAGTTATCAGTTATCAGTGAGGGTGTGGGGTGTAGGGTGTAGGGTGTGGGGGGAATAAATAAAATAATCTCCTGACGACCGGCTCCTATCTCCTGACTCCTATCTCCTGACGACCGACGACCGGCTACTAACCCCACCAACAAACTTTTTGCCGCAAACTCTACTTATGAATATGTCAAACAAAGATACTGTCCAAAATACTGTCAACGTTAGCAATTTTAGTCGCTCGCAACTCGGTCGGCCGGATGAGAACAATTTATATAAGGCAGTCGCCACAATTACTGAGGGACATTGGCCGGAAAATCTGTCGGGATACGTTTTTATCGTCTGTCCTTTTCATAGAAAAAATGACCGTCATTTGTTCTCTGGCGAAGGTGTAATTATTAAATGGGACTTGCAAGGTAAAAATAATCAAGTTAATGTTTACAGTAAAAAACTAAAAACTTGGGATAGTTTTTGGCGAAAAGTTTTACCTATATTTAATATTAGTCAAGCCACTTTTCCCGCCGTGGTCAGCATTTTGGGTTGTTCAGAAATAGCGAATACTGCTATGGTTAAACTAGAAAAAGTTTCCGAAGATAAACAACTAGAAGAAACCCGATTAATTCTCACCGCCGATGCGGGACGTTACTGGGAAGTGGATCCGGTTTCCCTGGATACTATCACTCCGATTGGTTATTTTGACCAACATATTGTTTCCGTGCCTTTGTCTATTTTCCCAGTCCTAGAAAATACCGCTCACCCCTTCTACGACAAAAAGACCCAAGAATTTATCACCTGTGAATTAAAGCTAAAACTTATATCGGGAGGTATGTTAAAAGATTTAGATAAATCGGTGTATATTGTTCTTTGGGATCAACAAAAACAACTTAAACCCTGGAAACTACAGGGAGCTATCCTCGATGGTAGTCCCCATTCGGTCATCGTCACCGAGGATTATATCATGATTCCCGATATGCCCTTTCAGATGGGAGTAGCCAAACTATTAGGTATCAGAATCAAGCCTGAAGAAACCTATCCGAAAACTCAAATTTATCTGGTTAAACGTCAAGACCTTAAGGAAGAAGAAACCACCGTTCCCTCGCGATTAATTACCTTCAATGGCGACAGTTATCACTTCCTTTGTAATTACCATAGTACCAACGGTCAAATTCAGCTTGTGGCCATCCAAAACGCCACTATTAGTTTAACCGAAGCGATCGAAAAAGACGATATCCAACATTTTACCGGTCAGGGTTATCCCCCCGAATACCACGGCATTCCCTGGATGTTTTCCTTTGACCCCGGAGTGCTGCGCAAAGTGGTTATCGAAGATGCCAGGGTGATGAGCGAACAAGCTTTCATCCATCCGGGGTGGTTCTCTACCACTCTCTACACCGCCGACCCGCGGGAATTGGAACAGGGATACAGCGCTATTTATCAGGTTTATGCCGGTTATGTGCGCGAATTAATCTGTCGTCGTCAGTATATGGATTGTCGCGACCAGAGTAATCGCATCATCAGGGATGCCGAACTTCCCTGTCATGACTTGCCCTCGGTATTAGCCAAGGTTCCCTTCGATAAGGATTGGAATCAGTTAACTGAACAGATTAGCCAAGAAAAAAAAGCCAGTGATACTCATGTATCCCATTTAGGTCGGGGACTACTGGATTTTTATGTTTGTCCCGATGGCTATATTTTAGATAGCATTCAGTTTATTCCCCAAGAACAGGGCTATCTATTGACGACGGTTTTAACCCCGACCAGAGTATTAGAAGCTTGGTTATTTAACCCTGACAATCTCAAGGACGGACCGATTGCTAAACTGAGTTTGCCGGAAGATGTTCACTTTGGTTTTACCTTGCATTCCGAGTATTTCGAGCAAGTGTTGCCTTCTCCCCGTCCTTCCGTCTCACAGGTAAATCGAGTCCTGTCAGCCTTGCGGAGTCTGGTCTTGGTTCCCGTAGAATTTTTCTTGGGGAAACCGGCAGCCATTTACAATCGCCAAGTAAAAAAATGATTGTTCTCAACGGATACGACATTCTTGCCCAAATCTACGAAAGTGTTAACTCGGAAGTCTATCGGGCCATTCGCATCGCCGATAATCAACCGGTTATGCTCAAAATCCTCAAGCAAGAATATCCCACCGCCCAAGAACTAACCCACTACAAACAGGAGTATAAAACCATCTGCGGTCTGAACTTCGAGGAGGCGATTAAAGCCTATGGTTTAGAAACCTACCGCAGAACTCCCGTGATTATTTTGGAAGATTTCGGGGGTGTATCCTTAAAAAAATGGCTAGAGGGCAAAAAAACTCTAGCCTTAAGGGACTTTTTAAGTCTTGCACCCCGAATAGTGGCTAATTTAGAGAAAATTCACAACGCCAAGGTTATTCACAAAGATATTAATCCTGCCAATATAGTTCTTAACCCCGAAACCGGACAGATTAAAATCATCGATTTTGGCATTGCCAGCGTCCTGCGGCGGGAAAATCCGGGGCTAAAAAATCCCAACGTCCTCGAGGGGACTTTAGCCTATATTTCTCCCGAACAAACCGGACGGATGAATCGCAGTCTCGATTACCGTACAGATTTTTATTCTTTGGGCGTTAGCTTCTACGAACTTCTCACCGGACAATTACCTTTTCGGGCTAAAGATGCTTTGGAATTAGTTCACTGTCATCTGGCAAAACAACCTTTGGAGATTAATAGTCTCGTCAAGGAGGAAATTCCCCCGGTGGTGGAGGCAATCATCAGGAAACTGATGGCTAAAACCCCCGAGGAACGATACCAAAGTGCCTACGGTATTCGAGCAGATTTAGAAGAATGTTTAAGACAACTAGAAACAACGGGTAAAATTGAGGATTTTGTCATCGCTAGGCAAGATCTAGCCAATCAGTTCCAAATTCCCCAAAAACTCTACGGCAGGGAGGCGGAAATCGCCACTCTCCTCACTGCTTTTCAACGGGTAGCCACCGCAGATAAAAACTCCTCTCACACCGAACTGATGCTAGTTACGGGTTATTCTGGCATGGGTAAAACCACCCTAGTTAGGGAAATTTATCAGCCAATTACTGAAAAACGCGGCTTTTTTATCTCCGGTAAATTTGACCAATTTCAGCGCGATACTCCCTACGCTGCCGTGGTTAGCGCTTTGACTCATCTTGTCAAGCAACTTTTGGGGGAAAGTCAGCCACAACTGCAACTATGGCGACAAAAACTCTTAAAGTCTTTGGGGGCGAATGCACGGGTTATTATTGATGTGATTCCTGAACTAGAATTAATTATCGGTCCACAACCAGAGGTGTTACAATTAGGAGCGATCGCTACTCAAAATCGCTTTAATTTAGTCTTTAAAAATTTTATTCGGGTCTTTTGTTCCCCAGAACATCCCTTAGTCATCTTTCTCGATGATTTACAATGGGCAGACTTGGCTAGTCTCCAGTTAATAGAATTAATTATGCTCGATGGCGATATGGACTATTTGTTTTTAATTGGCTCCTATCGCAGTAATGAAATTAATTCCACCCATCCCCTAACCGCTACTCTCGATAAATTAGAGCAGGGGGGCATAATTATCAATCAAGTTATTTTAAGACCTCTAGGGATTGAAAAGGTCAATCAGTTAATTGCTGACACCTTAAATCATTCACCAGAATATGTGCAATCTTTGGCCGCTTTAGTCTGGCAAAAAACCCACGGTAATCCTTTTTTTGTCAATGAATTTCTCAAAACCATCTACTGGGAAAATTTGCTATTTTTCCAACCGGGGCAGGAAACAACCACTAAAACCGACAATAATAGGGGCTATTGGCAATGGCATCTCGGTCAAATTCAAAGGATTGGTAGTACCGATAATCTGATTCAATTTATGATGGGTAAAATGCAGAAATTGCCTCCCGAAACCCAAGAATTCTTAAGTTTAGCAGCTTGTCTTGGCTCAGAATTTAATTTAAATATTCTGGCAGTAATCTCTGAAAAATCACCCCCAGAACTTTTACCAATTTTAACTTATAGTAGCGAAGCTGGTTTAATTATTCCCCTCTCAGAATTGGATGAACAATTACTGATTCAAGAATATAAATTTGCTCATGATCGCATTCAACAAGGAGCTTACGCTCTCATCGAAGACAGCAAAAAATCTTTAATTCATTTGAAAATTGGTCGCCTACTTTGGCAGCATACTGCCGCCAATGAATTATCGGAAAAAATTTTTAAAATAGTCGATCATCTCAATCTTGGTTATCAACTAATTAGCGAGGAAAAAGAACGAGAGTCAGTGGCTAACTTGAATTTACTAGCAGCCCAAAAAGCAAAAGCCGCTAATGCCCAAGCTGGAGCCTTAAAATATATCAAAACGGCTCAAAAACTTCTCAAAAAATCAAGCTGGAAAAATAACTATCAACTGACTTTAAATATTTATTCTGAAGCCACAGAAATCGCCTATTTAAGTGGGAACTTTGAGCAGATGCATCGCTGGGCTAATCTCGTATTAAAACAGGCAAAAACTACCCTAGATAAAATCAAAGTTTATGAAGTCATCATCGAAGCCTATCACGCCCAAAATCACGAACTAAAAGCGGTACAAATTGGTTTATCTGTCCTCAAAAGCTTAGATTTCGAGATTCCTGAATCCTTACAATCATCAGATATTCAAAAAGAACTAACTAAAACCCGAAAAAAATTAGCGGGGCAAAATATCGAAGATTTAAGTAATTTACCGCCGATAAATGAAGAAGAAAAATTAGCAATAATGAAGATAGCAAGTGCTATATTTTCTCCTGTTTATATTGCCGCCCCTCATCTCTTACCCATCCTAGTATCAAAACAGGTTAACTTATCAATTGAATACGGCAATAGTTATCTAGCGGCTTTTACTTATGTCAATTATGGCTTAATTCTTTGTGGTCTTTTAGAAGATTGGGAAACGGGTTATCAATTTGGACGATTAGCTTTAAACATTGCTGATAAATTTCATGCCAAAGCCCTGATGCCGAAAATAATTGCCGTCTTTTCCGCCACTATTAGTATCTGGAAAGAACCGATTAAAAATTCCCTGTCTTTGTTAAAATCTTCCTATCAAACCGGTTTAGAAATGGGCGATCTCTACTACGGGACAACCTGCGCCTATCTTTACTGTTTTCATTCCGCCTTTATCGGACAGGAATTAACAGAATTAGCCCAAGAAATAGCTAACTATGATCTGGCTTTTGTTAAGCTCAAACAAGAAAACCCTCGCAACTATCTAAAAATCTATGGTCAAACAGTTTTAAATCTGCTGAGGCACTCGGAAAATCCCGGTAATTTAGAAGGACAGTACTATCAAGAAACTCTTATGTTACCGTACCATCTAGAGGCTAATGATCTCTTCGGTCTCTGTTCTTTATTTGTTAATAAATTATACCTTTGTTATCTATTTGGACAGTACGAACAAGCTATTAAAAATGCTAACCAAGCCCAAAATTATCTAGGGGGAGCTACCGCTACATTATTGATTCCTCTGCATAATTTCTATGATTCCCTCGCCCATTTAGCTATTTATAATCATCTGGACAATGACCAAAAAAAGCAAGTATTGGAACGAGTGACGAATAATCAGAAAAAGCAACAGGAATGGGCTAATCAAGCCCCCTCTAACTATCTTCATAAATTTTATTTAGTGGCAGCGGAAAAGGATCGAGTGCAGGAATCCTATCTAGAAGCCATAGAAAACTACGATCTAGCCATCGCTAAAGCCAGGGAAAATGAATACATTAATGAAGAAGCACTGGCTAACGAACTAGCGGCGAAATTCTATCTCGATTGGGGTAAAGTAAAAATTGCCAAAACCTACATCAATGAAGCTGCCTATCTCTATTCTCTTTGGGGAGCAACAGCTAAAGTCAAAGATATAGAAAGCTGCTATTCTCAGTTAATGGTCAATAATTATGGTTCCAATTCCCTGACCGAAACCACGAGAACTACCACCAGAAAAAATTCAGTTAGTCATGCGGGAGAACTGTTAGATTTAGCCACGATTATGAAAGCATCCCAAGCCATTTCTAGTGAGATAGTTTTAGATCAATTACTCGCCGCCCTGATGAAAATTCTCATCGAAAATGCTGGGGCGCAGCTGGGCTATCTTATCCTAGAAAGCGGCGGACAACTATCGATCGAAGCCTCCGGTTCAGTGCAGGAAGATAGGGTGACAGTCTTTAAATCTAATGCGATCGAAGAACATCTTCCCGTCTCAATTATTAACTATGTGGCCCGGAGCGGTCAAACCGTTCTTAATAACGATGCTGCCCATCAGGGCAATTTTAGCAACGATCCCTATATTAAAATCCATCAAACCAAATCGCTGCTTTGCACACCCCTACTCGACCAAGTACAACTGCGGGGAATTGTCTATCTAGAAAATAATCTCACCGTCGGGGCTTTTACCCAAGAAAGATTGGAAGTGCTGCAACTGCTCTCTAGCCAAGCTGCCATCGCAATTACTAACGCCAAACTCTACGCCGAAATCAAAGCTAAACAGAGACAACTAGCGCAATTTTTAGAAGCCATGCCAGTGGGGGTATTTGTCCTCGATGCCGACAGTCAACCCTACTACGCCAATCAAACTGCCCAAGAGATTTTAGGAAAAGAGATAGTTAATATCACCACGGCTAATCAGTTGGGGGAAACCTATCAGTTATATCAAGCTGGAACCGATCGATTGTATCCCACAGAATACCATCCGATTGTCCGAGCTTTAAGGGGGGAAAAAAACACGGTGGATGATATAGAAGTTCACCAAGGAGAGAAGATTATCCCCCTAGAAGTGTATGCCACGCCCGTTTTTGACGAAAAAGGAGAAATTATCTATGCTATCACCGCTTTTACCGATATTACCGAACGAAAACAGGCGGAAGCGGAACGGATTCGCTTTACCGAAGAATTAGCCGAGTATAGCCGCACCCTAGAACAGAAAGTGCAGGAGCGCACCCTGGAACTCAGCCAAACCCTAGAAATTCTCAAGGCCACCCAAGCAGAATTGCTGTTTGAAAATGAACTGCTCAGAAGTACCGAAGAATCTAGCACCTTTGACTACCAAGTGGGGGGCAGTTTGCCCATGGATGCCCCCACCTACGTGGTCCGCGCCGCCGACCGTTATCTCTATAAAGCCCTCAAACGCGGCGATTTTTGCTATGTTCTCAATCCCCGTCAAATGGGTAAGTCTAGTTTAATGGTACGCATGATCGATCACCTCCAACACGAGGGCATCTGTTGCGCTCCCATTGATTTAACCCGCATCGGCAGTGAAAATGTTACTTCTGACCAATGGTACAAGGGGATAGCCTTCGAGTTAGGGCGACGTTTTGGCCTGCTCAAAAGGGTCAATCTCAAAGCTTGGTGGCAAGAACGGGAAGATGTCTCGGCAGTACAGCGCTTGGGCGAATTTATCGAAGAGGTGTTATTGCTGGAAGTGGGGATAGTGGAAGGTTCTCCCCCGAAACCGATCGCGATTTTTATCGATGAAATTGATAGCGTTTTGGGCTTAAATTTTGCGGTTAATGACTTTTTTGCCCTGATTCGTTCCTGCTATAACCAGCGTGGCTTTAACCCGCTCTATCGGCGTTTGACCTTCGCTTTCTTCGGTGTTGTCACCCCCTCCGATTTAATTACCGACCACCAAATCACCCCTTTTAATATCGGTCATTGGATTCAATTGGAGGGTTTTAAGGAACACGAAGCCCAGCCTTTACTGCGCGGATTGGCCGAGAAATTTAGTAACCCGCAAACTGTCTTAAAAGAAGTCTTTGCCTGGACAAACGGTCAACCTTTTCTGACCCAAAAACTCTGTCAGTTAATTCGCACCGCCACCTCACCGATTCCACCCAATGGTGAGTCCCTCTGGATTGAGGACTTAGTACAGAAGAAGATCATTGGCAATTGGGAGGCTCAGGATGAACCGGAACATCTGCGGACTATTCGCGATCGGCTTCTCAACAGTCATCGCTCCCAGTTGCTCCTGAGACTCTATGAACGGATTTTAAGGGAAAAAGAGGTAATTGCCGAGGATAGCCCCCCAGAAAAAGAGTTACTTTTATCAGGGTTAGTGATCAAAGATCAGGGCCAGCTGCGGGTCCATAATCCCATCTATCAAGCAATCTTTAACCTCCATTGGCTGGCCCGGGCAAAATCAACCTAGTAAGTAGGTAGATGTTAAAAGTTGTCAGATTTCCCCCCTTTATCAAGGGGAGATTAAGGGGGGGATCGGCACTTCCTTTATTAAGGGTGGCAGGGGAGATCGAAGGTAAAATCAGCCAATACTAAATCCTGTTTAATAAGTTATAGGATAGTGGGAAGTTAAAGTTAGATTGGGAGTTATCAAACTATTAAAAATAGATTTGCTATTACACCCTAAGCAGTCGCTGATTTAGCAGCACTCGCTCCTATCATTCGAGAGATCAAAACCCTGGAAGTCCCCAAAAACTCCAAAATCTGAATCGCTAGTTAGGGAGAGAAATGTCAAGATTTATTAAATATAGAGAAATTGCCGCATGGGATATAATATATATGGTTGCCTATTAGTCTAAGTCAAATGAACATTAGACCTCTTGCAAAAATCAAAAATCTTCCGTTAGGTGAGGAATCAGGTTTCGGCCGTGAGACTTCGGAGTGAGACTTCGATGGATCAGATAGTGATGCCATTCAGACTTAAATTGACCTTTTAAATACAGCAACTTTTTCTGAAATGTAGTGATTAGGAACAATTTAAGAATACTTTCTCACCTAGCCCGAGCTTTTATTTAACTAATTCCGAGGATAATTACCGTGAAAACAGCGAAATATCCCGAAAAAATTGCCGCTCTCTGGACAACATTCCTCTTGGGAACTCTATTTCACACCCAACTGGGGTTAATGCCACTCTTCCATGGTCAATCGATCGTCGAGAGTCATCAAACCAGCAATCTCGATCCGATTTTCTGGGGAATGTTGCTCTTTTTTTTGCTGCCAATGTTAGCGATTATCGGGGTCAATTTTAGCGAAAGTCGCTCCTTGCGAAAAGTCCATTTCTGGCTGACAATTCTCTATTCTGTCTTGAATTTAGCCCATCTGATCGCCGATCTTTTGGTCAGACCGATCGCCTGGTATCAAATTGCTCTCATGGCAATTTTATTGATCATAGGACTGATTTTAAATCTAGTTTCCTATCAATGGCTGCGGTTAGCGATCGCCCATCCGCACCATCTCTCGGAAAGTCATTAGTAGTGCCAAGATCAAAAGGTGGCCCGTTGACTAACTGATTCAGACAAAAGGATGCCTTTTGAGCTCCAGTTGGGGCTTATTAGGGTAAAAGCCAGCTTAAACCAGAGCTAAAGGGATTTTTTCTGAGAATTTAACTTAAAAAATCTAATTAATCCCTATTATTTCCCAGATCAGCCCGTAAATTGTTCCTGTTTCCGGGCTGACGCTGCCACCTCATCTCACCAAGTGCGGATCTTTTTAGCTATGATAGTTCAGAACCAAGCCAATAAAGGGAACTTTTGGGGCTGGTTATTCATCAGAAAACTCCTAATCGGAGGAGTTAAGCAGACGATATAGTTCAGATTAACGGCAAATATTGGTTAATAGTAATAACGAGGTAATTATTTTGATGAAATCTCTCATTCGTTGGACGGCAACTCTTGGTTTAGTAGGAACGACAATGTTGACTTCGCTGCTGGGCAGCTATTCTAAAGCACTCGCTTTACCAGAAGAACAAATCGTCAAAACCTTGCAGTCTGTACCTGTCTTCGCTATTGCCGATGATCAAGGAGTTCCCTTAATTGCCGTAGAAAAAGAACAGAAATTCACGGGGGTTTTTATCAGTAAGCAGGACGCACAAAACTTTTTTGAACGACTGAAAAAAGAGAATCCTGAAGTGGCCAGCAAAGTTAAAGTTCAGGCTGTTTCCTTGGCACAAGTCTATAAAATGCAAACCAGTCAAACCGATCAAAATCGTTTAATTATCGATTTTGTTCCCAAAGAGTCGGAAGTAGAATCGGCGAAAAAACTGCTCAGTGAAAGAGGTCAACAGTATCAAGGTGGTGTACCTTTATTTGTGCCGAAAGCAGGAAAAGAGAGTAATTTTCTGGTGGTCAATCGCAATAATCAGGATTTTATTCCTTTCTTCTTTGAAAAAGCCGCCGCTTTGCAAATGGTAGAACAATATAAAAAAGCCAATCCCGCCGAAGCAGCCACGGTGAAAATTGATGTTATTCCCTTAGAAAGTGTCATAGCCACCCTACAACAAAGTAATGATGAAGCTTTAACTAAAATTCTCCTCTATCCTAGCCAAGAAACGATTGATTTTATCCGAGCAAATAGTAACCAAAATGCTCCCAACCAACCCCCAGCAAAGCCCTAATAATAATACCAATAATCCCCCCGCCCCCAATCGTTAAGCCTTGTGTCTGCTAGTATTTCCGGTCAAGAATTAAGTCAATGGCGCCAACAGGCGATCGCGGATTTAGCGCAAGCGCAACTATCTCCGAAGGAAGTGGATATATTTCTGCAAGCAGTGACAGATTTAGATACTCTTTCCCTGCGCTTACAATCCTTTCGCGAACGAGAAAAAATCCCCTTGAGTTATTCTTGGTCGGAAATTACTAAACGCTGGCAAAAACGCCTGCAAGCAAGGGTTCCCTTGCAGTATTTGCTCGAATCGGTGGTCTGGCGTAATTTTACCCTGAAAGTCTCCCCAGATGTCTTAATTCCTCGTCCCGAAACCGAGTTATTAATCGATATTGTTGGAGAAACCGTCAGAGGAGACGACGGGGGAATCTGGGTAGATCTGGGAACCGGTAGCGGTGCGATCGCTATTGGTTTAGCCAGTATCTTGACAAAAGCAGAGATATATGCCATTGATTACAGTCCAACGGCTCTAGCGATCGCCAAAGAAAATATCATCAAGACGGGTTTTGCCGACAGAATTATCTTAAAACAGGGTTCTTGGTGGACACCCCTAGAGAAGTGGAAAGGACAGATTAGCGGTATGGTGTCCAATCCTCCCTATATTCCCAGTGCAGAAATCCTCGACTTACAAATTGAAGTGCGGGAACATGAACCCCGTTTGGCCCTGGATGGAGGTGAAGACGGATTGACCGCGCTGCGCTATCTAGTGGCCACTGCTCCCGATTATCTGCGATCGGGAGGCCTTTGGCTAGTGGAAATGAGAGCCGGTCAAGGGGAAAAAGTAGCGCAAATGCTGGAAAATCAGGGCAATTATCGACAAATTCAGATTATTAATGACCTAGCAGGTTTCGATCGCTTTGTTTTGGCCGAGCGAATTTAGCGCAATGTCCCCGCTTCGCAGTCCCGCAGCCAGAGACGCACCGCTTGGCCGATGGTGCCTTGACTGGTTTCTAGGGGAGGTAAGGGGACTTGAGCGGGTTCAAGGGCAGCTAATTGACTGTAAATCGTCACTAATCGCCATCCTTCCCCAGTTTTAGTTAAAAATAACCAGTGATAATTCTGGAGAGTGACAGAGCGATTTTTGCCATACTGACGCTCTAAAGTTGTAAAAAAAACCTGTTGAGTGTCATCGGCAATTTGACCGGAATATTGATTAGCACTTAAAGGTAGGGGTGCAAATTCGGGACGACCGGCAATAATCACAAAAACCGGTGTAGATAATTTTTGGTCGATTTGGGAGCGGGTCATAACTCGGTTAGCATAACCGGGTAAATCTGACAAGAGGCGATCGACTAAAAGATTTAAATTCTCTGGACAGCTAGAAAGAGGACGACTAACAGCCGGTGAGTTAATCCCGAAAATAACCAGTAATACCCCTAAATATCGGCTAATTCGTGACAAATTTTTGTCCATGCTACCTTTGGCTCCTCCGCACCAGTGATCGGTCGTCCAATTACTAGATAATCAGCCCCAGCTTTAAGTGCTTGGGCCGGAGTCATCACCCGACTTTGATCCCCTTTGATTGACCAGGAGGGACGAACTCCAGGGCAAACTAAGAGAAAATCCTCTCCACAGACGCGACGCAATTGCGCCACTTCTTGGGGAGAACAAACCGCCCCATCAATTCCCGATTCCTTGCCCAATAATGCCAGATTTAAGGCATATTCCGATAGTTCTAGGGGAATTTTGAGGTCGAGGGCTAATTCCCTGGCGTTAAGGCTGGTTAAAACGGTGATAGCGAGAAGTTTTGGCGGCGATAGCAGGTCAGAGATTGCCCCCTTAGCCGCCGTCAGTGCTTGCCTTCCGGCCGTAGCGTGCAGGGTGAGTAAATCCACTTGATAGCGACTAGCTGAACGACAGGCCCCGGCGACCGTATTGGGAATATCATGGAATTTGAGATCGAGAAAGCTCTTTTTTTGTCTTTCTTGCAGAATCCCTAGAATTTCTGCACCGCTACTGACAAATAATTCTAGTCCCACTTTCCAAAAATTGACTTCCGGCAACAGATCGAGCATTGCGATCGCTGATTCTAAATCCGGCACATCAAGAGGAACAATAATTCGGTCTGAGTTGGTCATATTGGGGCTATACAGTGGGGAAGTGGGGAAGTGGGGAAGTGGGGACGGAGTTTAAAGTTAGTACAGCTTAAATCAGAGAAAAATCCAATCGGCAAAAGTGGCAGCCTGTCCGCAGTAAATACCATCACGATCGATGATATTCCAAACGATCGCTTTTTCAATGCGAAATAGTTGACCGTTTTTCGTGATCCTTACCCCGTGATAATCGTTGATATAGCCTTGTTTTTTGACTAAATCTAGCATTTTTTGGCGTTCTTGGGCGGTTTCCTCCCCCTGTACCGTCGCTCGCGAAGGAGTTGCTAATAATTCTTGCCAAGTTAAACCCCAGAGATCCAGGGCGCTGCGATTACCATAATTGAAGATCGGATTAGTTTGTGTACCGTGGGAAACTAGGACAAAAGGGGCATAAAAGAGCATTTTACTCTGTTCTTTGCCAGTACCGATCCGAGGCAACAGCGATCGCCCGATTAACTGTTCATAACTATCCAGCAGCAATTCTGTCCAAGCTATAATAGCTAAATCTTGCCAAATTTCCATAAAATTATCTTGAAAAACCGGTTTAAGTAGGGAGGCACAATTATTGGTAGGATGGGTTAGCGGTAGCGTAACCCGTGCGGGTGTTGGGTTTCATGCTTCAACCCAACCTACGTTCATCTTATATTTAATTCCACCCACCCACTTAATCTTGCCTTTGCCAATATTTATAGGCTGCGTAGGCTAAAGTAATCACTCCCGTCAGAATTGCCGACTCATCCACTAAAAATTCCGGATGGTGAAGGGGGGGATTGAGGAGGTGAGGAGAACCCACTCCCAGACGGAACATTGTCCCCGGGGCCTGTTGCAAATAAAGGGAAAAATCCTCGGACCCCATGGAGGGTTCCGAGAGAATTAAAACCCGATCCTGTCCCCAAGCTTCTAAACCAGCTTCTTCCACCAAACGAGTTAAAAATTGGTCATTTTGTACCGATGGCACACCCCGACGATAATTTACTTGACATTTAGCGTTATATGTGCTACACACATTCGTGACCAAACTCTCGATCCATTCTGGGAGATGGGCGTGGGTTTCCGGGTGCAGCGATCGCACTGTTCCTGCCATGCGTACCTGATCGGCGATGACGTTGGGAGCGCGACCACCGCTAATCTGGCCGATGGTGAGGACAATGGGACGCAAAGGGTTTTGAGTCCGACTAATTGCCTGTTGCAAAGTGGTGATTACTTGCGAAGCGATCCAGATAGCATCGATCGCCTCGTGGGGCCGGGCCCCGTGGCCGGATTCCCCTTGAATAAAAATCTCCAGATCGTCGGCAGCCGCAGTTAAGGCCCCGTAACGAACCCCGATCGATCGGGCCGGAATCGAAGGGAAAACGTGCAGCCCGAAAACGGCGCTGACATCCCGCATCACCCCTTCCCGGATCATCCAATTGGCCCCCTGGGCGATTTCCTCTGCTGGTTGAAAGAGAAAGCGTATTTTTCCCTGCAAAGGTTCCGAGAGACGGGAAAGCACCATCGCCGCCCCTAAACCGACGGTAGCATGAACATCGTGACCGCAGGCGTGCATAATCCCCGGTTTACGCGAAGCAAAGTCTAAATCGGTTCTTTCTTGGATTGGTAGGGCATCCATATCGGCGCGGATGGCTAAAATCCTTCGATCACTGCCTTTTCCCGCCAATTCTCCCTTAACTCCCGTTTTTCCCACCGCTTCCTGCACCGATAGACCACAGGAAGACAAAACTCCGGCAATATAAGCGGCAGTTTGATATTCTTGCCCGCTTAACTCTGGATTCGCGTGAATGTGGCGGCGAATCTCCACTAATCGGGGTGCGAGACTCTCGGCTATGTTTTTAATCTCGGAGAGCATGAAACCAGTTTTACAGTACCTTTAGGGTTAATCATAGAGCATTTTTTACCTGAAAAGTTGGGTCTGGCTGACTTTCCGCCTGAACTGTCTTCTCGGCATTCCTGGACTAAGCTAATTTGTCAAGAGGATGCAGGAGTTAAGTAGGTAGGCGTTAAAAGTTGTCAGATCCCCCCCCTTATCAAGGGGGGACTAAGGGGGGATCGGCACCCCCCTTATCAAGGGGGGCAGGGGGGATCGAACCTAAAATCCATTTTTAATTTAATTATAACCAGCTACTTACTATTCATCTCTTGATTCGGTAACACCTCTTGAGAGAATATTCCAGCTATGATAGGAAACAGTGTCTAGTTAGGAAAAAAACATGGTTCAGTCTTCCGAAAAAATTGAAGTTAAGTACGGGGAAAGAGAAATTGCTGAAGGAACATTAATTACTTTCCCTAATCCACGCCCCGGCAGAAATTATGATATTCAGATCACTCTGCCAGAATATACCTGTAAGTGTCCCTTTTCCGGTTATCCCGATTTTGCCACTATTTATCTTAGCTACGTTCCCGATCAAAAGGTGATGGAATTAAAGGCGATTAAACTTTATATTAATAGTTATCGCGATCGTTATATTTCCCACGAAGAAGCAATTAACCAAATTTTAGATGATTTGGTGGCCGCTTGCGAACCCTTGCAGATGAAAGTTAAAGGGGATTTTCATCCCAGAGGTAACGTTCATACCGTGGTGGAGGTGATGTATAAAAAAGAATAGCATAATTGTCTAGTTTGGGGATGGGGTTGCTCCCATCCCTTGCTGTTCTAGTTTTTGTTGTTCAAGTTTTTTGCTGTCCTTGTTTTCAATACTTATTTTAAAATTGTCCTCTATACTTAGAGCTTGAATCTTATCGTTAAGAGTTGGTTGATTGCCTTTGACTGCTGCTAGGTAAACTGCCCGCGCATTTAAATTGCTTATTGAGATGAGGCAAGAGGCAAAACGGAGAATAAATCATCAGTTTTTAATAACCAGATTTAGTATAAGTAGGGCTGGCTGAATAAATCTAAAAACCTTGTTGGATAATATTTTTAGGCTTTTTTGAAATCAAAAACTGCCAGCCCTTGGCGTGATCTACACCCCACACCCTGCCCCCAGAAAAAACTTTTTCAGCCAACCCTAAGTAGAATTTCAAACCATCCCCACTGAGGAACTAGCCATGAAATCCTTTGCCCTTCTTACCACCGTTAGCCTAATCAGCCTTTCCACCCTCGCGACTGTTCGCCCCGTCATGGCGCTAGAGAGCCGACAACCAGCCGAAACCCGAATCGCTCAAGGGAACAATCAAGACGCGATCGGCCACTATAACCGGGGAGTTGACTACATCCAACAGAAAAAATACGATCTCTCCCTCGCTGAATTCACCAAAGCGATCGAACTCGATCCTAACTATACCGAGGCTTACCTCAATCGGGGGAATCTTTACCAACAACAGGGGAAACCAGACCTCGCCCTGTCCGATTACAATCAGGCGCTCAACATTAATCCCCGAAACGCCGAGGCTTACGTCCGTCGGGGGATTCTTTATTACTATCGACAAGAAACGGAAAAAGCGATCGGAGATTTCCGACAAGCCGCCGAACTGTACCGCCAGCAAGGAAACGCGGCGTTATATGAAGCGGTTATGGAAATCCTACGGGAATTGGGCGCGGTCTAGTCCTTTTTGTTGGGTTGAGTCCGTCGGTTGGGTTGAGCGAATCAATAGGTTGAAGAAAACCTCTCAATTTTAGAGGGAGAGCGAAACCCAACAGCCAACACCTCAATCCGTCTGAATCGGCGATCGCTTCCCATGGCTTTTTGTTGGGTTTCCTTGGGTCAACCCAACCGACGATAATTGTTATCAGTATTTAGTTTTTTCTAGTCTAGTCTGTTAATTGTTCATTAAAAACCTTCGCGATGGATGTTATTTTATGACCCTAAAACAACTCATACAAGACAAACGAGAGGATATCCTAAAAATTGCCACCAAACATGGTGCTTTTAATGTGCGTGTATTTGGTTCCGTTGCTAGAGGTGAGGAAACCGAAAATAGTGATATTGATTTTTTAATTGATTATGATTTAGCTAAAACATCCCCTTGGTTTCCAGGTGGATTATTAGTTGATTTAGAGGATCTCTTAGGGTGTAAAGTGGATGTAGTAACTGAAAAAAGCCTTCATCATCTAATTAAACAGCGAATCTTAAAGGAGGCAATTAAGTTATGAATGAAGATCAAGTTTATCTTGGATACATTTTAGACTGTATTGATAAAATTAAGGAGTATTCCCAAGGAGGAAAACTGGAGTTTTTTGCTAATTCAATGATGAGTGATGCTATCATTAGACGCTTACAAACCTTGGCAGAATCAACTCAACGGCTTTCGGAGGAATTAAAGGCAAATATTCCCGATGTTGACTGGCGTAATATTTCTGGTTTTAGGAATATTTTAGTACATGATTATTTAGGAGGAATTGACCTTAATACAGTTTGGGATGTGGTAGAGAATTATTTGGATAATTTAAGAGAACAGATTTTAAGGCATCTAGAATCAGTCAATACTTAATCAAAGTCTAATTTTGTAGGTTGGGTTGAGCGAATCAATAGGTTGAAGAAAACCTCTCAATTTTAGGGGGAAGGGAAACCCAACAGCCAACACCTCAATCCGTCTGAATAGGCGATCGCAAATTTTGCCAGCTGCATTAACGAAGTGTAAGGCGGCAATCTCGCTGCCAACCCTGATAATAAAACTGATCGTGGCTTGAGAGCAATTCCGTTATAATAGGGGTCAACTTAATATCGTTAGCAACGCAGAATGAGGATTTCACCATGAGGATTCCATATACATATTGGAAAGAATCAGATGGGATGTTTTTGGGCTATTTGAATGAATTTCCTGATCATTGGACCCAGGGTGTTGACTTAGAAGAATTAATCGAAAACTTGGTCGATCTCTACAAAACATTTACTACGGAAGAAATCCCCGGAATCAAGAGAGTTGCAGAGTTTGAACTCGCATGAAAAGACATGATTTAATTGCACAATTAGAGCAAGCTGGCTGCTATTTGATTAGACGTGGAGGGAAACACGATATTTACCATAATCCAGATACTGGAAAAACAGAACCAATTCCCAGACATCGAGAAATTAATGAGCGATTGGCTAAAAAGATTATCAAAAGTCTTACTGGTGACAGATAAATTCACAGTGCAAATCAAACAAGGCTACAAGGAAGCAAAGGAGCTATGGAAAAATGATTACTGTAGGATTTTAAAAAGGGCGATCGCTATTTCGATCCTCTTATTTTTTTGTGAGGTTTCCTTGGGTTAACCCAACCTAGGATAATTACTATGATTGCTAGGTTCGGTAGGTTTGTTTAAGCATTTAAAATTTAAGCACCCAATCTTCCTTCTAAAATGCCAATGATAGACAAATCCTCATCTAAGGTTTCCCAATGTAATCCCGTCCCATCACAAATTAACTCAACCTCTGCTAATTGTTCAGAAGTTGCTTTTGATAACCGTTTATTTTTATAGGCAGGAAAACGAATTTCTCTATCGTCTTCTAAACGAATACAAATCCATTTATCTTCAACCCAAACTTTTTGAGCTTTTACTGTGCTTTCATGTACCAAATACATCATGCCATTTCCTCCGTATTGTTTCTAAGTTTTCTGTGATGATAATTTCAGCCCGAACAATTTCTTTAGTTTTCAAACCTTTAGCATAATCCAATTCTAGCGGCTCTAGCCAAAATTTAGCATACCCCCCGCCGCGTCGAACGTGAACGTGCATGGGTTCATTGCCTTCATTAGCATAGAAAAAGAAAACATAGCCTTCCAGTCTGAAAATTTCTGGCATGAGGTTAAAGCTTATTTTGCTGAATTTGACGAAATGCGATCGCATCGTTTCATAGATTGGGACCTCGGAACGAAACCCAACACCCAACACCTAAATCCGTCTGAATGAGCGATCGCTATTTTGATCATCTTATTTTTTTGTTGGGTTTCCTTCTTGATCTTGAGAATTGCCATATCAACTGATTTTGGTAGATAATTGAGATTAGATTTAATCATTATTCTTCAATTAAATTAAAATCAATTCGTTGATAAATATCCATCAGTGAAATTTGGAAATCTACAGAATAAAACCTTAAAACATCCTTTTCTAATTCATAAACTTTAAATAACCATTCTCCATTATCTTGTTTATAAAATTGTTCTACATAATAACGATATTGATCAATCAAAACATATTCCTTAAAGTCAGGAATGGAGCGATAAAATTTAAACTTATCAGTGCGGTCATAATCTCTGGTTGATTTTGATAAAACCTCAACAATGATTAACGCATTAGTTACAGTATTTGTGCCTTTTCCTTCATATAATGGTTTGCCTTTAATCACCATTACATCAGGATAAGTATAAAAGCGATATATTGGCATCCATAACCGGACATCAGTCATAAAAGCCCAATAATCTTCATTGTTAATCTTAGTCGGAAAATTTTTATAAAAATTACCAGCAATCAGATTATGATTAGTAGTTGCTCCCGTCATAGGAATAATTTCTCCATCTAGATATTCATTTTTGTATTCTGCTGTTTCTTCTAGCTGACAATATTCTTCGGGTGTATAATACCGTTTTTCGACTTGAACTTGCATACTAACCTCCCTTATCTTGGTTAAATTCCCATTCAATAGCAACTTTAATATTAGCTTGTGTTGAACCTTTTGTCACTAAATAAATCCCCGTTTTACCCCAACTTGTAACCCAAATCCTCAAGTAACCTGACTGGGTGGACTTACTTGGGAAACTCCCTGTTTAATCGAATTTAATAATAATTGTACATAGTCATTGACAATATTAGTAACTCCTGTTTGAAAAATTTCTGTTCTTTCTTCTATATTCTCGAACTGAATATAAATTTTTACACCATCGGAGGCTTGTATTTCCGTGATTTTTATTGAGATTTTATCCTAACCTCAATTCGTACATACCTACTAATGCTAACCGTTCAGGGGGTGGTTGTCAAGCCGCCATTAGTATTGATTCTGTGGAAGGACTCTCCTGGGGTAGTATAAATGTAGAGGGAGAAACATTACCTCTCCAGATGCGAATCGCCGAGCGCCATCAATTCCAGGATTAGATTGCAAGGTAGCAGGCCGTAGCTTGAAAAATTCGCTAAAATATATATAATTAACTTGATCAGATTATTTATAAAGTCTGTTTAACAGCTAAAGCTAATAAAGTTGATTTTGAAGCCGATGACCAAAGAGCTACTCATAGAAATCAATCGAGAAGGAAACATCGAACTTCCTCCTGAAGTTCAAACCCGCCTCAACCCAGGAGATAAATACATGATTTCCCTGACGGAAGACTCCATCATTCTCAAAAAAGTTCATCAAGATAAAGTCAATCTAGAGCAATTCTTTGAGCGACTAGAAGCAATGGAACCAGACCCCAATCAACCGACTCTGGCTGAGATTAGCCAGATGATTAAAGAAGCTCGCCAAATTAGACGCGCCAACTCATGAAAGTTGTTCTAGATGTCAATGTTTGGATTTCAGGATTGTTGTGGGGAGGAGTTCCGGGTAAAATCCTTAAATTAGCTAAAAATCAAAGAATTACAATCTTTGCCTCCCAAAAGATCTTAGCTGATATAGAAGATACATTAGAACGACCCAAACTCCAATCTCGAAAACAATATTGTGGATATACAACAGCATACCTGATGACTATCGTTTAAGAACTTATACAACCTTGTGTTGACAGACTACTAGAAGTTCCTCAACTTAGAGATCCAGATGATGCTGTTATTTTAGCGAGCGCTATAGTTATTCAAGCAGAAGTTATTATTACAGGAGATTTAGATTTACTAGCATTACATGACTTTGAAAATATCCCCATCATTACTCCTCAAGAATTTCTTAGTCGCTACTTTAATGAGTAGAGAAGAGGAGTAAGGTAATTAATTGACGATTTAAACCAGGAGAAAAGAGAAGTTTGACCGACAATAATTGCTATGATTACTGTAGGATTTAAAAAAAAGCGATCGCTATTTCGATACTCTTATTTTTTTGTTGGGTTTCCTTACGTCAACCCAACCTACAAGAGAGTCCGTAGCTAAGGGGGGTGTCTGATAATTTTTAACGCTTACCTAAATTATAGAATTCAAGAGAATTTATCCTGAAGACAGGGATTGATAAGGAATGATTTCTTCGAAGGTATTTCCTAACTTTTCCCTCGCTATATCTAACTCGTATGCTTTTTGTAAATTCATCCAGATTTCTGCTCCTGTATTAAAAAAACGCCCTAATTTTAAGGAAATATCTCCCGTGATATTTCCTTGTTCCTTGAGAATTTGCTCAAGTTCATTCTCAGAGATATTAACTCTTTTGGCAAGCTGAGAAACATCAAGATTAATGGCTCTTCGGTTTGTGTTATGCAATGGACTGGGTTTATAGGGGATGGAATCCTTATGTAGAAAGGCATTTGGCGATTTTTGTCAATTGTTTTTAACCTAAAGCGAACTCATCAATTAAGTCTCTTGCCAGATAAGGATTTAGTCAATTTATGCCCCCCTATCGAACCATACCAAGTAACGAAGAGCCAGATTAATTTCCTCTAATTCATCAGCTAAAATTTCACCAGGGTGGATAGGACTTTTCCAATTATTCATCGTGAATTTTCCTTACGGCTCTTCTCATCAAGATGAAGTTTTACAAGATATTGCTAAAAAAGCTCAGTCAAAAACAGTTTTGCTATTATGTGCGGAAATGGATTATCATCGTTGTCATCGGGTTGAAGTGGCTGAGAAGTTACAAGAGCTAACTCATCAGCCGATCAATCATCTTCAGTAATATTTATGAGTTGTTGTTGGTTGTTTCTGCCTGAATATGAGCATCTAAAGTTTCATTATTTTGGGTAGCTAACGTTTGCCAACTATTGAAAAATTGCATAGGAACTGCTACCGATTCACTCGAACCAACTCCAATGAATTGACCACTAGCAACAAATGGACTTCCTCCCATTGTAGCTACATAACTATAAACATTACAGCCATCTTTTCCTAAAACTGATTCCATATTAGTTTGATCCGCAACAGCAGTCATTCCTTTACCAAAAAAGAATGTTCCCATTTGGGTAAAAGCATCTTTACTAATAGCGGAAGGTCTTTGATCCGCTAACCACCAAGCTAAACCATATTGTCTTGTTGTTTTAATTCCGTCTATTAATTTTTCTTGTAATTCTTTTTGTTTTTCATCTTTAGGTGATTGAGGGATAAAACGATTAGCTTCATCGACATAAACAATTGCATTTGCATATTTTTGTCGACTTTTATATAGATTAAGTGCGCGACTTCGGAAACGTTTGTATAAAGTTCCAAGTATAAAAACATTAACTGAAGTATTATAGCTATCAATATCAAGAAAGTAAATTTTTCCTTCAATTAAAACATGATCTACAATATCTATAAGTTTTTCTCCTTCAGTAAATCTTTTTAATACACGATTCCATAAAGAGGTTATTTTTGTTAGATTATCTTCTTGTGATTTTTTAAGCTTTTCAATTCTAACATCAAGTTTTTTGCCAGTTTCAGCATATACAAACTCTAAACTATCATTAAACTTCTCCAAAAATTTTTCTTGACTAATAGCCTTGTCTCCTTCAACAATAAGCTTTTCATCTTCATCGGTAAATTTCTCTAAAGTTAATTCTAAAAGCAATCTCCATTTATCAGGAGCAATAGAAGGTGCAACAAGTCTTTGAAAATTTTCAATTGAAAGAAGTTCTTGAAGTTGATCTGTATTTTCTAATCTTAAATCTTCAATATGTATAACTTGAACATTACGACCATTAGCTTCTAAAAAATTCCGTAAATTCAAATCACGTCCTGATGGTCTAATAAAATCTCCCTTGCCATCAGGTATAAACGCTCCCATTGTTCTCGTTGATAATAAATATAATGCCAGCATAATTTTGGCAGCATGAGTTTTCCCACTACCTGATCTTCCCAAAAATATTGCATGGCGAGCTTCACCCCAACCATTATCATCAGCAGGATTAAAACTTTTACAAATAATAGGGACATTAATAGCTTCACCCACTAATGACCCTGGATATCTCAAATATCTTTCTGATACAGGAGCAAAACTATTAAAAATTATTTGAGGATTTTTTTGTTCTTCTTCAGACATCAAAGAATTATCATCTAAACTAACAATTTGTGAACCACTAGGAGGATTCGCTCTTAAGGGTGCAGCACTTCCATTTACTTGTTGAGCGATAGGTTTAGCGATCGCTTCTTCATAATCTCCAATTGATGATAAATAGGGAATAGAACCTCTTGCTGCAATAACAGGACCAAAACTGCCATCTTCATGAACGGTATTACGTCTATCTACTGAAATGATTTGACATAAAACAGAAATATTGCTATTTCCTGCATTAAATCTTAAAAACCCTAATCGACCTAATAATTCATTGCCTAAGGAACTAGAACGAACAATACCATAAAATTGACGGTTACGAGTTGAGCCAATGCTAATGTATTCTACCATGATAAAAAATCCTCTTAGTGTTTTAGGTGCGGAATCGGCGAACTAATTGAGTGGCCAAATTACTATTAAAGTCTTGGATGTTAGCCACCCCTACTGTTTGATAAAGATTTGGCAAACGTCCTGTGTGACGCTTAACAACTTGATCAACTAAAAACTGCTCTAACGGTTCATAAATTGTTGGAACAATCATGCTATCTCTAACAGTAGCTAACATTTGATGGAAAAGTCTGCTGCCATTTCTTAAAAGCTCCCGAATGAACTACCCCGCCGCAAGCGGACGGGGTATCAGAATCAAAATAGACTCAATTGTAGATTTTGGTGTAGCTGCAGGTATTCTTTATCTTGTTCTTTTACATATCTCGCTATCATACCTTCATCCCCATGCTTTCCTACCGTACTTGCGTAATATCCATCACTCCAAAACTCTCCTCCCCACAACTGCTTTTTCACTTGAGGACACTTTTTGAAAATTTCTCTCGCCGTTATACTTTTAATCATTGTCACTATCCTTGTCACACTATAGGTCGGTACTGATTGCACCAGAAAATGCACATGATCTTTATCCACTCCAATTTCTACAAACTTTATCTCGTATCGTTTTTCCATCTCTAGACAGACTTCTTTCAACAAGCTATCTACCTGTTCGTCGAAAACGGCTTTACGATATTTGGCTGGGAACACTAAATGATATAGCAAAACACTTACATTATGGCTCTTATGGATGTATTCACTCATTTTTCTATTGTACGCCGCGAGCGGCGGGGAATTAGACCCGAAGAGATTAAATTCAATTCTTTTTACTGGCGAC
The DNA here is from genome assembly GCF_015207925.1 of Microcystis sp. LEGE 00066. Taxonomy (NCBI): domain Bacteria; kingdom Bacillati; phylum Cyanobacteriota; class Cyanophyceae; order Chroococcales; family Microcystaceae; genus Microcystis; species Microcystis sp. LEGE 00066. The sequence continues at coordinate 25,094 of NZ_JADEVX010000020.1, forward strand.
CAAGCATGAGGTTTATAGTAAGTAGAGCAAATACAATGGCTCTTCGTTACTTGTTATGGTTCGATAGGGGGGCATAAATCAACAAAATCTTTATCTGGTAAGGGATTTAATTGATTAGTTCGCTTTAGATAAAAAACAATTGACAAAAATCGCCCAATGTCTTTCTCTATAAGGGTTCCATCCCTTATAACTCCCGTCTATTGCATAAGACAAACCGAAGAACCAATACAATTTACATCTCCTGTACTGGTAAAAGTAGCATTATAAATCTCTTTAATAGCATTTTGGCTTTCAAAAATACTATCTGTATGTACATTTAATTTACCTAAACCACTTTCCGATAAAGGAATTGGTTTAGTATATTCACCTGCTTGTAGAACGCCTAAAAGGAAAACCTTATCCAATAAATTTAAAGAATTTGAGCCATACTGATTGCAATAGAATCGTGAAACCCCACCTTTAGAAATGGCAATATTGCGAGAATTTTGAAGAATACCAATAAAATGACCATTTCGAGAAAGCATTGGCTGTAAAAATTTTAACAAACTTTGTTGATCATCGTCGCTATTATTTCGTCGGTAGTTAACTAAAACTCGATTAACATTTTCTAATAAAGAAACCCAAGAGTTATCTACAATACAAAAGCTTTCTCTTTCATTTGCATCATAAATATCTCTTACCTCCATTGCATTACGAACTCCGTACATTAAAGCCGTTGCTTCTTCTTCTTCAAATGCTAGTCTTTCCATTGAAATTCTAACATCATAGTTTTGACGTAAAGAGTATAGGACAGAAACAACAAAACACTGTGTTCCTAGTCCAATATTTAAAACATTATTCCCACCATCAACCGCTACCATTGATCCTAAACCTTGAACAGTCTGTGATTGCTGAATAATATTTTCAGATAGCATTCGATTACGAGAACTTTGTAATCCTTCAGCTATTTCTGGCGTATCTAATTGCCGTAAATTTTCTACATAGTCTTGGATATCTGACTCCAAAACTTCTGCAAATTGGCTGGAGATTGGGATAGGTTCACGATAAAGATTAGAGTTTGAAGCGTACATTTACACAATTACTCCTTATTCATTTGAAAAACTAAAAGATCGCGATCTGTATTAACCATTTTACGGTTTTCTCTCGCCCATTTCATTACACTAGATGAAATTTGTTGATTAGAAATAGGAGCCTGAATTCGACTCACTAAATTCCAATTATTATCAAGAAAACTAGAAACAACCTTAAAGATTGTGTGATTTTCCCAATCATAAACATTCTGGATCAAAATGGACAAATAACCATCAGGTGATAGTGCTTGCCGACAGTGATCACCAATGGTAACTAAAGCGTTAATAAACTCCGTTTCATTCATTTGAGATAAACAGTGAGGATGTTTACTGTATAAATTTTTGGCAATCGCACCATAGGGAGGATCTAAAAAAATTAATTTCGCTCCATGAGCTTCTTCTGGAACGCCTAAAAGAGCATCATTAATTAAAATATCAGAACGAACAGACGCTAAATCATAACCTAAACATCGTCTATCTAAGAATTGAGCAGCGTCTAAAGTTGAACCACCTCCGGCCATTAAATCTACCACAAGATCATCAGGTTCAGTAAAATAATGAATTAAATTAGCTGCTATTTGCCCCGGAATACGCCCAGGGTATTTAATTCCAAATCGAGGATCGCAATGAGAAAAGTACCAAAATGTTCCACATCTCAACCACGAAAATTTTTGAGGATCACCATTACCTGTAATAGCTAAACGTATATCTGTACTATTCCATTTCTTTTCTAATGCTTGATTGAGCCAGTAGTGAGCCTCAGTAGGAGCTTTTCGCATTGCTTCTATATGATGGCTTACACTAAGCTGATGAAAACGTTCTTTTGGGGGATAAAATTTAGCTGTTCTCGCTAATAACTGTAATCGTGACTCAGAAATACCACAAGCATCAGACAGTGCTTTAAAATGGTAATTGGGATGATTTCCCCATTCAGTTTCAACTTTACAAGCTAAGTCAGCTAGATCCCAAAGCGATTTTTTCCCTGATAATCCAGCATAGGAACAGGCTAATGTAAGGGTTTTGAGCCATTTTTTAGTTTGTGATCGATCCGACTTATTAGAGATAAAGTTAGTAAGTTGCATAGTGAATTTATTGTTTTGTTGCTTCCATTAAATATTGTAAAAACACTCTAATTTACAGCACACAGATAAATCTTATTTTATACCATACATTTGTGAGTTATCCTAACATAAAAAAAATATATATAGTGCGCCTAGTTGATTTGTGAACGGCTAGGCTCTAGAAGTCAGGTGTCGCAAGACGGCAAACGGAGGGGGTTTACATTTCATGTAGGTGCGCTATATTTAGAGTATATATCATAAAATACAAGTTGAGAAACTCACTGGATTCATAATTTTAGACTACAACAGTGTGTTGGTCGTTATCTACCGTATATTTACGGTATCTTTAGATGGTGTATCTATGTCAACTAACTGATAAAGTAATGTTATCATAAACTTAAACAGACTGTCATTTATTTTTGACTCAAGTGTTTTCAATCAACTTAATTAACCTTATTCAACAGTTCAACAGTCACACTCTTGCCTAAATTACGAGGTTGCCCCACGTCTCAACCGCAGGGAACGGTGATATGGTAGGAAAGTAATTGTCGGGGAATTACTGACAGTAATTCGAGGAATGTCTCTCATCTTTTTTTCTCAAACCAAGTTTGTAATAATTCCCCCGATTCCTTGGCTAAAATTCCCGCGATTACCGGTAAACGATGGTTAGAAAAAGGACTATCAATAAAATTAGCCACAGTGCGGATAACTCCTGTTTTGGGATCGTCAGCACCGTACACTAATAATCCTAATCTAGCCTGAATAATTGCCCCGGCACACATGGGACAGGGTTCGAGGGTGACGTAGAGGGTACAATCATTTAAGTGCCAATTGCCTAAAACCTGACTAGCGGCACGAATCGCCAAAATTTCGGCGTGAGCGGTAGGATCATGGTGTTTTTCCTTGCAATTAGCCCCTTGAGCGATTAAATGTCCCTGTTTATCCACGATAACCGCTCCCACCGGCACATCACCCCGATCCCCCGCAGTTGCTGCTAAATTTAAAGCTAACTGCATCCATTGTCGATGTTTCTCATAGGCTTTTTCGTCAATAGACTTTAGATAGTCCCACATTTAGCCAATAAATTATCTAATTTTTTCTGACCATCCAAAGCATACAAATCATCACAACCACCGATATGTTCATTATTGATAAAAATCTGTGGTACACTGCGTTTACCGTTAGACCGTTCCGCCATGGCTTGACGAGCGCTTTCATCCCCATCAATCTTGTATTCGGTGTATTTTACCCCTTTCCAACCCAGCAACCATTTAGCACGAATACAGTAGGGACAAGTTGCCCACGTGTAAATTTCCACATTGGCCTTGATATTCTCGTTATAACGCCCAAAAAGCGAGTTAAATAGATTTAGCATCGTTCTTACTAAGTAGTTAGGTGTTAAAAACTGTCAGATGCCCCCCTTATCAAGGGGGGATTAAGGGGGGATCCATCTTCAATTTAATTATAACCAGCTACTTACTCTCCTATTTATCTTTATTTTATGGATTCTGCTACCAAAAAAGCCCAATTACGCAAACAACTAATTGCCCAAAGACGATCGCTTCCTAAGCATATTTGGCAAGAAAATAGTCAGCAACTTTGCAAAAATTTACAATCTTTGCCCCTCTTTCACCACGCTAAAACCATTCTCGCTTACTTCAGTTATCGTCAAGAGCCGGATTTAAGTTCCTTATTTTGTCAACACCATCGCTGGGGTTTTCCCCGTTGTGACGGAGATAGCCTGACTTGGCACTGTTGGACTGCCGACGATCCCCTAGAATTAAATCGTTATGGCATCTATGAACCAACAGCGATCGCTCCTCTAATTTTACCGACCGAAGTGGACTTACTGTTAATTCCCGCCGTCGCTTGCGATCGCCAAGGTTATCGCTTAGGTTACGGGGGAGGTTATTTTGATCGTCTCCTACATTCCCCCGAATGGCAAGCTATCCCCTCGATCGGGATTGTCTTTGACTTTGCCTATCTCGATACCCTTCCCCTCGATACTTGGGACCAAAAATTACAGGCAATCTGTACTGAATCAAGAACCGAAATTTTTTAACAATTAGGTTCTTTTGTGTGATCGGTTTAACTTATATAGGAGCGATCGATCTTTGTGTCCTTTGTGTCTTTGTGGTTCGTTCTGGTCGTTCGCTGGCACTGTATCTTAGAATACATTTTACCCACCGACTACTCATATATTAAGTTTTATTGAATCCGATCGACCCTTAAGATAGCTTTGCTAGGATGAAGTTCGCATCAAGAGATGTTTAAAGTAATCACCAGAAAAAGTCAACAGGGAAGCAATGAAACACTTTCACGAACCATGGATTCAAGAATGGTGTCAAGAAAACGGCTGGACAGAGCTATTTCTCGAACGCTACAGTAATTATTGGGCATTCCCTCCCAATGCCGTCATGCCAGAACCAATTCCCACCAAAGTGTTACAAAATATTAAGCGTCAAAAAGGTCTATCCCCTGCCGAAAAACTTTGGTTAGGAATGGCGATTGGATTGACTGTGACAGCTTTAATTCTCTGTGTCATCCTCGCTTGTCCTATGCCTATAGTTCTCGCTTTCGCTTTTGATGCTGTCACCGCAGCGCGATTGGAAGTGGAATATTAACCGGGCAAAAATTGAGCAGCAAAAACCTAAACAGGGGGAGATTTTTCCGAAAGTCTTCCCCTTGACTGCGTTTTTCCAGACAGGGACGATCGATCTGTCTTGAATCAGTAATCGGTGATTAGTGGTCAGTAGGAGAATAGAATATTAAGTGAGCAGTATTCAATGGCAGTTTTCTGCTGTCTTTTCACTGATTACTGTTTACTGTTTACTGAACGGCTACGCCGTGCCTTTGGCAACACTGAAAAGTCCCCATGTCCGAATCTCGTCGCTTACAGTTTACCCCCGATCTGGAAATTTGTCGTATTTTGAACGGAATGTGGCAAGTTTCAGGCAGCCATGGTTCGATCGCACCCCAAAAAGCGATCCCTAGTATGTTCTCCTATCTAGATGCCGGTTTCACCACTTGGGATCTGGCCGATCATTACGGTCCGGCTGAAGATTTTATCGGTGAATTTCGTCGTCAATTAGTCGCTCAAAGGGGTATTGATGCTTTAAATAATCTGCAAGCTTTCACTAAATGGGTTCCCCGTCCGGGTAAAATGACTAAGGAAATAGTCGCAAAAAATATCGCTATTTCCCTGCGTCGCATGGATGTGGATAGTCTCGATTTATTGCAGTTTCACTGGTGGGATTATCGCGATAAAAATTATCTAGATGCCTTATACTTTTTAGGAGAATTACAACAGGAAGGCAAAATTAAACACCTAGCCTTGACTAATTTCGACACGGAACATTTAAAAATTATTCTCAGCGCCGGGATTAAAATAGTCTCCAATCAAGTCCAGTTTTCCCTGATTGATCGCCGTCCCCTCGTCAAAATGGCGCAATTTTGCCAAGAACATAACATCTATCTCCTGGCCTATGGTACTCTAGCAGGAGGCTTATTAGGAGCTAAATATCTCGGTCATCCTGAACCCAATGCCATGAGTCTCAATACCGCTAGTTTACGGAAATATAAAAACATGATCGATGCTTGGGGAAACTGGCAATTATTCCAAGAATTATTAACTGTTCTTAAAGCGATCGCTGATTCCTATCATGTCACCATTTCTAATGTGGCAGTGCGTTACGTTCTCGAACAAAAAGCCGTAGCCGGGGCAATTATCGGGGTGCGTTTGGGTGTTGCTGAACATATCGCAGAAAATGCCCGTATTTTCGATTTTCAATTATCTCCCCAAGACTATCAAAAAATTGATCATGTCTTGGAAAAATCCCGGGATTTATTGCAGTTAATCGGTGATTGCGGTGATGAGTACCGTCGTTAAGTAGGTAGGTGTTAAAAATTGTCAGCTTTCCCCCCTTATTAAGGGGGATCCCCCCACCTATCGGCACTCCCCTTATCAAGGGGGATCCCCCCGCCTATCGGCACCCCCCTTATCAAGGGGGGCAGGGGGGATCGGCACCCCCCTTATTAAGGACTGATAACGGATAACTGATAACGCATAACTGATAACGCATAACTGATAACTGATAACTGATAACTGATAACTGAAAAGAGGCTAATGATGAGATTTGAACAAGCAATACCCGATGATCCCGCTAATCAATGGCGCTATCAATTAGATCAATTTGTACAAGAAAATCAACGGGAATTAGCCGGTTTAATGTGGGGTTTACTCTCGGAATGGGGAGAAGATGCTCAAGAAACCCTAGGCATCGATCTTAAACCTCAGCCTCATTTTGTCTGTTGTTCTAGGGAGTCCCTAGAGAAATTAAATCGCAAGGTTAATTGTAAAATTCAAGAGATGCTTGGGATTATTTATCGCTATAATCCCAGCGAAGAAGTGGCTATAGTCGCTATCGGTGATGGTCAGGTAAAATTGATTTATTTTCAACCCGATCTTTCTCCTCCTGAATGTTTTGATCGCCTCGAAGTCGATCTTGATACCCTCATTCAACAGTTAGAGTCCAAAATGCTGACGGAAATCCAATCTTTCCCAATTTGATGCCGATTGCCAGCGCAAAAAGTTGGCAGGTTGTCCCACCGATAAACCAGCTAATCCGATCGCTTTTCTGGGGGATTCTGTCGCTAGAAGAATTGCCGTTTCTAAATCACATATTCCCCAGTTAACTAAATTGGCTACTCCTTGTAATAAGGGTAAGGTTGTTCCCGCTAAAGTACCGTCAAAAAGTCTTGCTGTTCCCTGTTTGACTTCAATTTCTCTCTCGTCCCAAGGATAGACACCATCCCCTAAACCAATCGGCGCTAAAGCATCACTAACTAAGAAAATTCCTTGATGATAATTACTGGCTTTTAGTAATAATTCTATCATGGTTGGATGGATGTGTTGACCATCGGCAATTAACCCACAATATACCTCGCGATTGATAATTGCTTCCCCTAATAACCCCGGTTGACGATGGTGTAAAGGAGGCATGGCATTAAAGGCATGAGTAACCATTTTTGCCCCTTGCAAAAAGGCTTTTTTGGCTATTTCTTGACTCGCTTGCGAATGTCCTAAACTGACGGTAATTCCTTGATCGCTTAAGTATTTAATCACTGTACCGCTACTATCTAATTCTGGGGCTAGGGTGATAATTTTTACGATCGATAAGTAGTCCCCAAAGATTTTATCTATTGCTTCTATACTTGGGTTTAAAAGATATTGGGACGGATGCGCTCCCCTTTTTTCATAGTTTAAAAATGGTCCCTCTAAATGTACTCCTAAAACCTGGGCGCTCGATCGATTTTCCTGTTGCTGTTTTTCGATATATTTGGCAATTACTGAGAGGGATTTTTGAAATTTCTCCACGGACGTGGTGACTAGAGTGGGAAGATAACCATCAATTCCTTGATTCCCCAGATAATCGCTAATCTTATCTAATTTTTCTAGATCTGTTATTTCTAAGTCAGGAAATGCTAATCCTAATCCTCCGTTGATCTGTAAATCTACTCCTCCTAAGGATAGCCAATCCCCTTCCATATCGATAATCTTTTCCCCTTTTTTCCTTCCCCCCATCTCCGTGATTCTCTCGATCTTTCCCGCAGCATTTATCTCTATTTGTTGTCGATCCTGATGGGCGGGAATTCTAGCGTTAATTAGGGTTATCATAGCAGCAGAAAACTAATTTTTTTTTATTATAATCTCAAAAAAAAACTTTTTTTTGATGATGCTTGACAAGGGAGCATTTTTTTGAGATACTTTTTTATATAATGGGAATCTTTGCGTTTATTAGCGAGTGCTGATGTCCAATTATATAAAAACTGATCATAAAAAAATAATACCATAACCTGACCGCTCTCTGTCCAGAGATTGCAAAAATACTTTACAAAATAATTACAGCCTTTCTCTGGCGGTTCTTAGGAGAGAGTGACTGTCAGAAGGAAAGCTTTGTCCTATAATAAAATTAAGACCTTATAAAAACTACTTTTTTAGCGATAAAAGAGTAGCAATGTCATTATTGTCAGTGATGAGGGAGGGGTGTGTGTTGTTTAGAAAAATAGGGAAACAGACTCAAGAACCGCGTCGTATTATTATCGGAGATGTGCATGGCAGTTTTCAGGCACTTTTGCGACTATTAAACCGAGTTCGTCCCGATAGTGAGGATGAGGTTTATTTTCTGGGAGATTTAATCGATCGAGGAGAGCAGAGCTTGGAAGTGGTGGATTTCGTGATCAAAAATAACTACCAATGTCTCCTAGGAAATCATGAATATATGCTCTTAAAAGCTCTGGCAGGAAAAGAAGTTTCTGAAAGATGGTTAAACGGTTGGATCGAGAGTGGCGGGGCGGCGACACTACTAAGTTATAATAACAATATACCCGCCGAGCATATCAATTGGTTCCAATCCCTACCCGCTTATTTAGACCTAGGAGATATTTGGTTAGTTCACGCGGGAGTCCACCCAGAATATCCCCTTGAACAGCAAACAAACGAGCAGTTTTGTTGGATTAGAAACGAATTTCATACCATGACCCAACCCTATTTCAAGGATAAACTAATTATCACAGGTCATACTTTAACCTTTACCTTTCCCGATGTCAAACCGGGGCAACTAGCTCGCGGCAGCGGTTGGCTAGACATTGAAACTGGGGTTTATCATCCTCAAAGTGGTTGGTTAACTGCTTTAGATTGGACAAATCAATTAGTTTATCAAGTGCAGGATCAATCTAAAAATTGTCGCACGATCCCTTTAGAAAAAGCAGTGGTTAATCTAGACCTTGACAAGATTTCTCGCTACTTCTCCAGGGAAAGCTCATCTAAATCACTGAATCTTTAATGGTGATCAGAAAAGAGAAGCGATAAAAACGGAAGCATCGGTTAAAATAGTTGATAATCTGATTAATACCCTTTTCTAATGACCCTTGAACTCTTATACCAAGCCTTCATCGAAACAATTCAACATCCTGACTCTGAGATAAATCTAGCTCGGGCAGCCCTACAAATAGCCAATTTTGAATATCCGCGCCTCAAGATTGATCACTATTTAAATAGAATAAATTTAATGGCTGACGAGGTAAAAAAACGTTTACCGGATAGATTATATCCCTTAAAAATAGTCAAGGTTATCAATCAATATTTGTTTGAAGATTTACAATTTACTGGTAATACCCAAGAATACTATGACCCCCGCAATAGCTACTTAAATGACGTAATTGATCGCCGCACTGGTATCCCACTCACTCTCTCGATCATCTATTTAGAGATTGCCAAACAGATAGATTTTCCCATGGTAGGAATTGGTATGCCGGGCCATTTTATTATCCGTCCCGATTTCGAGGAAGTAGAAATTTTTGTCGATCCCTTTCACGGTGGTGAAATCCTATTTAAACAGGACTGTCAAGAAAGATTAAGTCAAATTTATCAACAGCCAGTTAAATTAGAAGAACATTTTCTCAATATTGCTACCAATCAGCAAATTTTATTACGTTTGTTGACTAATTTAAAATATATTTACCTGAATCGTCAACAATGGTCTCAGACAATTCGGACAATAGATCTGCTACTTTTGCTCATTCCTAATCATCCCCTAGAGCTGCGCGATCGAGGTTTAGTTTACTATCAAATTGGACAACTCAGCCAAGCGCAACAGGATTTAGGCTTCTATCTCGCTCTCCTACCCAACGCTCAAGATGCCGAATCCATTCGACAATTATTGCAAAAAATTAACTCTTAAGTCGCCAATCAGTTATCAGTTATCAGTTAACGGTATTAAATGAGGAGTATTAAATGACATTAATAGTGCTGTCTTTTCACTGATTACTGATTACTGTTCACTGAAAAATCCCCCAATCCTTTACTGATAAATGATAACTAAAATGACTATTAGCCCTTTCGTAACTGCGAAAAAACTCAAAATCGGTCAACTGCGAAAAGTTCATCATATCGCTTTCAACGTCAAAGATATGGATGCCTCTCGTCATTTTTATGGGGAAATATTAGGATTAGAGGAATTAGTGGGGGAAAAAATTCCTAGTACCTTAAAAGAATTAGTTGCCCAGGGAAAAGTGGCCAATTTTATCACCCCCGATGGTACAGTAATTGACCTATTTTGGGAACCAGATTTAAACCCTCCCGACGACAATCCCGAAATCGCTTTTACCCGTGCCAATCATTTAGCCTTCGATATTGCCCCGGAATGCTTCGATTTTGCCCTAGAAGTGCTACAAAGTCAGGGAATTACCATTGCTAGTGGACCCGTAACCCGGCCGACTGGGAGAGGGGTTTACTTCTATGATCCCGATGGCTTTATCGTCGAAATTCGCTGTGATCGGGCATCTTAACGACTCAGAGGGCGAAAATTGCCACGAAAAACCAGAAAAGTTAGGGTAATCGCTAATATAATCGCTGTTATCGCAATTAGAGGCAGAGAAATCTGTTTAACAGCGATCGCTAAAAAAGCCCAGATAAACACCCCGATAAAAGCCCGATCTTTTCTTTTTAAACCGACTAAAATCGCGATTATCGCCCCGATAACTAGGATTATTACCGTCCAGATTTGGTCAGTTAAACCCCATTGCTGCCAGTTGATCCAATCTAGCACCGAAGCGACGTTGACAATCGTGGCTACGCTAATCCAAGCGAAATAAATACTAATAGGAGCATTAACTAATAAACCCTGTTTACGATTGACAATCAAGCGATTAATTTCTAAGCGAAGATAAAGCCGGATGAGAGGAATTAAAATGCCTAGCATTGCCAATAAAGACAGAGTAAAAAAACGCAATTGAAAGAGAATTACCCAGAGAATCTGACAAGCACTAGCGATGGCTAATTCGTAGCCTAACCGACGCAAACGCGGTTCAGTTTTATTAAAAGCCAAAGCTTGGTAAATTCCCAGACTAATTAAACCCAGATAAATTAATCCCCAGATCGCAAAAGCATAATTAGCGGGAACAATTAAGACATCTTGAAAAACTGTATTCGAGATAGCCCCGATATTTTCGCCCTTAAGAGGGAAAATATTAGCGAAAATATTGGTAATAAAAGCCCCTAGAATAGCAAATAAATTTAGTTCTTGTCGGAGACGATCTCGATCAAAATTCATAGGTCAATCAAAGATGGAAAACATCATTTCGCCTTGGGCGGCCAATTGCCCATCGACTCTTGCTTCCCCTTGCATTTTAGCAATTTTATTCATCTTGAAGGATAATAATTCCACCGTCATAATTAATTGATCTCCCGGCACCACAGGACGACGAAAACGGGTTTTATCAATGCCAGCGAAGGCAAAAAATTTCCCTTTCATCCCGGGTAATTGGGTTAAAATCACTCCCCCCACCTGGGCCATGGATTCCACAATTAACACCCCCGGCATCAAGGGACGACTAGGAATATGACCGGGGAAAAAAGGCTCGTTGATTGTGACATTTTTTAGGCCAACGGCCTTTTTACCTGGTACATAGTCAATAATCCGATCAACTAGGGCAAAGGGATAACGATGGGGCAGTAGTTGGCGAATTTCCTCAACGGTAAAGGTAGTTTTTATGACTGGTTCCAACTCGGTTAAGGCTTCGGTAACGATGGTCATGCAAGTCAAAAATTACAAGTGAGATTAGACATTATCTCATAATCAGTTATCAGTTATCAGTTATCAGTGATCAGTTATCAGTGATCACTGATCAGATGAACGTAGGTTGGGTTGAAGCATGAAACCCAACGCCAGCATAGTTTACGCTACCGCTAACCCATCCTACAAATAATTGTGCCTCCCTACTTAGCTTAACCAATTAGGTTTTAGATTCGATCCTTGTTATCAGTTCACTCTTTACTGTTCACTGTTCACTGGAAATGGCTGACAGCCTTTTTAATTGGGCATTTCAGTTAAACGAGCATTTTGATAATAATGGCCGAGAATGCTATCATAAGTCACCCCTTGCTCAGCGAGGGAAAAAGCGCCCCATTGACTTAAACCGATCCCATGACCGAAACCGCGACCATTGATGGCAAAAGTACCGTTATTAGCTGAAATCGTGAATAGGGTACTACGCAGCTCGAGTATTCGCCGTAATTGGGTATCAGAGATTAATTTAGAGCCTTGATCGCCCACTATACGCATTCTAATCACCCGTCCGTGGGGAGTGATCCTTTCGGGAGATAGCGATCGCACGCGACCGATACCACCGATTAAACGGCCTAATTCGTTGGCGCTAAAGTTTTTTGACCATTGGAATACCGGGGCGACTTGATCGTAATCGACGACACCGCGCAGGTAGGGTAGGGGGGAATTCCAAACATCCTCGACATTTTCCGTATGACCCCCGGAGGAGGAGTGAAACACCGCTAAAATCGGTTTGCCGTTGAAACTCATAATTTGTCCGGCGGTGGCATTAACTGCCTCGTGGGTGCTAGTAAACTCGCTTTCTAGACCCTTATAAACTTGGGTGCGGGTGGTAGTATCGAGATCGTAGATGCGATTACCTGAAGTATTCATTTGGTAGAGAGCATAGGTGCGGGCCGCCACGGATTGGGCTTTTAAGGCCTCTTGCGGCCAGGAGGGAATCGCCTCCGCACCGACGACACTATAGAGATATTCCTCTAAATCGACTAAATTTAGGGCTGTCACTCCAGAACCCTGCCGAATGATCCTTGTTCGTCCTCGATACCAGCGATCATTAATCCAGACGTAACCATCATTCTCCGGTTCGATGATCAATTGACTGGCCTGCCAATCGGCCAAACCCACCGCTTTTCCTCTGGGATTAGCATTGAGGGCATTCATGGCGGTTAATTCTCCTAGGACTCTCCCGGCCCCATCTTTCACCACAGCATCGGTGGAACTACCCACGGAGACGGAGCTAACACCTTTACTGATGGCAATGCGTAACTCGACAGCAGCTTGGACTGGAGCAATAATCAAAGCCCAAAAAACTAGGACGAGCCAACTATGAGCAGGCAGGCGCTGCAGGTAACTGCCCAGCAGCCTTGCTGTGTGTTTATTGGTCATGGGGATCGGACTCCTCACACAATCGATCGATAATCAATTTTACCCGGACTGGGATTTTTTGGCTACTCCAGTTCGGAAAAATTTTTCCCCTGTCACTGAGTAACGCACAGAAAACGGGTTTCTCCGAGAAACCCGTTTTCTCCTCATGCAAAAGGCAAAGGGGAATAAATAATCAGTTTTTAATAACTGGATTTAGTATGACAATTTTTCTGCCCTCTGGCCTCTGAATGGGCAAATTGCCCTATTTTGTCCGATTAATCGGGATTTATTCGGTTTAGTCGATTATTTTCAGTAGGTAGGCGTTAAAAATTATCATATTTCCCCCCTTATCAAGGGGGGATTAAGGGGGGATCAAGGG
>NZ_JADEVX010000190.1:0-7560 GCF_015207925.1 Microcystis sp. LEGE 00066
CCATTTTTGGTGCTTTACTGTTTCTCAAATGCCTTTTTTCGCTCCTTATGTTTATTTTTATGCTCACTTTGATTTTTTCTCTCCGTAATTTCTCTCTGTGACAGCTTAGGGTGCGGAATGTGGGTTGAATCCCTCGGAAGCTTTTGACGAGTTAGATAAGCTGATTTTTTGTAAAATTTGGGATGAAAAGAAAGCTCGCAAGGTAGGGGAACCCTACGATTTTCAGATCTTTAGTGTTGCTCCTAAAGCTAATGAAAAAGAGGAGGAAAGAAAGCAACGGGAAAATAAGCAATTAAGTGAGCGCATTAAGGCTTTATATGAAGAAGGCCGTCGAGCAGATGCAGAAGTTTTTAAGGATGATATTCGCTTAAGTCCAGAGAAGTTGCGGACGGTGGTGGGTTATTTGGAAAGTATTAATTTAGGCGAAACAGACTTAGATAGTAAGGGTCGAGCTTTTGAGACGTTTATGGGGTCATTTTTTCGCGGAGATTTTGGACAGTATTTTACACCTCGACCAATTGTTAAGTTTATTGTGGATGTGCTACCCATCCAGCACAATTCTTTAGTTTTAGACACATCTTGTGGAAGCGGTGGTTTTCTGCTTCATCCGTTAGAGAAGGTTCGTAAGGAGGCCAATGAATACTATCCCAATTATAAAACGAATCCGAAAGAATATAATCAACATTATCAGCATTGGCATAATTTTGCTCAGAGTAATTTGTTTGGCATTGAAATTAATGAACAGATTGCTCGGGTTGCCAAAATGAATATGATTATCCATGATGATGGTCATACTAATGTAATTGCGGCGGATGGTTTACGCGATAGCGAAGATTTAATTAAACGGACAGAAAATAAAGGCTTTACATATAATCGCTTTGATTTTATTATTACTAATCCGCCTTTTGGTTCGGTTATTAAACAAACGGAACAGGCTTATATATCCCAATATGGCTTTGCGATGAAGGCGGTAGATTGGTTAAATCCTAAAAGTAGGACAACGGAGCGGGATAGCCAAAGCACAGAAGTTTTATTTCTCGAGCAATGTCATCGTTTTTTAAAGGAAGGTGGCTATTTAGCGATGGTGGTTCCTGATGGTATTTTGACTAATTCAAGTTTGCAGTATGTCAGGGAGGGAATCGAGGAAAAATATCGCATTGTGGCGGTGGTTTCGTTGCCTCAGACGGCTTTTTCGGCAACGGGAGCGGGGGTTAAAAGTTCGGTTTTATTTTTGAAGAAGCATTCGCAAGCAGTAACGGAAAGTATTCAACAGGCTAAACTGGCTTTACAGGATCAAATTAAGCAAGGCAATGATTATTTAAAGTTATTGGATAAGATTGAAAATAATAAGAAGCGGCATTTAAAGGAGTTACGAGGTTTTGATAATGCTCAAAATTTGTCCGGTAAAGCGTTGACAGATTCGGAGCTTTATAAGGAGTGGAAAAAGTCGGTCACGGCGGAATATAATGACCAAATTGAGGCTTTAAAGGAGTCTTTGAGTGATAAGTATGCGGAGGAAAAGCAAAAAGTAATCGAAGATTATCCGATTTTTATGGCAATTGCCGAAGATATTGGTTATGATGCAACGGGTAAACCGACTAATAATAATGAGTTAGATTTTATTGGTCGGGAGCTTGCGCGGTTTATTGAGTCGATAGAGTCAGGAAAGGATGGTTTTTTTTTAGGTCTTGATGTGGATAAAGATAAAATATTTTTAGTTAATTTAGTCGAGATAGATGAAAGACTTGATCCAACTTATTACCTTCCTTCCTTGAGAGGAATTAATTATATTTATGAAACTAAAAAGTTGAATAATATTTCAAAATGTATAATACATCCACCTGAGCATAAAAGAATTTATGTAGATCGAGGCATACAGTTATTAAGGTCTCAAAATATAAGACCAGATGGAATAGATATTAGCAATAGTCCTGTTTTTCTTGATTCTTCAATATTATCTTCTACTGAAATTTTTCCCCGTATTGGAGATGTTTTAGTTGTTCGATCTGGTGTTAATGCTGGAGATACTGCAACAATTGATGTAGAACTTCCAAATATAGTCATTGGAGCAGATACCTTGTTAATAAGACTTGAAAATTCTGTAGAACCTAAGTACATTCAATGCTTTTTTTCTTTGGTAATTGGTCAAAAAATTATGCAAAGAAGTTTAACAGGAGCGACAAATAAACATATTAGTCCTTACAACTTAAGTAAAATCAATATACCTGTTCCAAATTTGAATATTCAAAAAATAATTATTTCACAAATGGATGATGCTTATGCGGCTAAAAAACAAAAAGAACTGGAAGCACAGCAATTACTTGAAAGTATTGATGATTATCTGTTAGGGGAGTTGGGGATTGAGTTACCCGAACCCGAAGAAAACACTATTAAAAACAGAATTTTTATCCGTAATTTAAGCGAAGTATCAGGCGATAGGTTTGATGCTAATAGTTATCAAAAAGAAAGGTTAACTGCGATAAATATTGTTAAAAATAGTGTTTTTCCTGTGAAGATGTTGCGCGAAATAGTTATTTTTAGAAGTTCTAAAGTTAGCGTAATTGATAAAGATGTAATTTATGTAGGAATGGAAAACATTGAAAGCAACACTGGAAATTTATTAAATACTGACTTAAAAGAATCTGTAAGCAGTGCATCAATTTTCTTTAAAAATGATATTTTATTTCCTAAATTACGACCATATTTAAATAAAGTTTATTATGCCGATAAAAATGGTGTCTGCTCTACTGAATTTCATGTTTTGTATAGCAAAAGTGAATCTAATGAGTTTATCGCTAACTTTTTGCGTTCAAAAATTGTTGTAGCACAAACAAAATATTTGATGTCAGGAAATACCCTTCCTCGTTTACAGTTTGAAGATATACAAAAATTATTTGTTCCTATCCCTCCTCTTGAAAAACAAATCGAAATTAGTGAGCATATCACGGCAATTCGTAATCAAGCCAAACAACTCCAACAACAAGCCAAAGACGACCTAGAAAAAGCTAAACAGGAAGTCGAAGCCATGATTTTAGGTGATGACTAAAAGCCTAATTTATCGGCTCTTCTAGGTTCTGTGTGATCAGTTTAACTTACATAGGATCGATCTTTGTGTCCTCTGTGTCTTTGTGGTTCCTTCCACTCCCTCGCCAGCAGGACTGTATCTTAGAATCCATTTTACCCACCAAACCTAAGAGAGCCATATTTTTAATACAATCGACCGCGCCAACTTTGGGGACGGGTAAAAGCAGAGATAAAAATGCGGATAACTGCCAGCGGATCCGCGAGGGGAGATAGCCAAAATAATCCCGAAGATAGATTGACTTTTTCGCCGCGATAGTAGCTAGGAGAGACAGCCAATAAAAGGGCAAAACGAATCAATAACAGCAGCAGGTTTAAAATTAAGACAATTTTTAAACTCAGGAAATCGTAGCCAAAAATCAAAGCTGTGAGCAGTAAAGGGGTGATAATTATCGGTAATCCCTGAGTAAGAGCTAATAAAGCTAAATCGCCCCATAATTGCCCCTGATAGGAGGCATCTTTGAGGTCAAGAGATCTGCCCCATTCGCGCCAAGTTTCCTTAAGTCCTTCGTACATCCGCACGCGAATCAACTTCGCCCCATCGAGAAATCCCACCCGATAGCCTTTCGTTGCCGCTAGACGGGCCAGGGTGACATCATCGCAAAAAGAACCTTTTGCCCCGCTATAACCGTCTAAAGCCGCTAAAACTGACCGCCGGCAGAGAAAACATTGACCATTGGCCATGACTCGTTCGGGATCTTGCCCGCGCACTCCGGCCGCATCAAAGCGATAGAGCAAAGTCATCAATAAAGCCGGCTGTAACCACCATTCTCCCGGATAGGAGAGGATAAATTGCGGCGACAGGGAAACTAAATCGTAACCTTCTGCGATCGCAGCTTTGACCAAACTAGCGACTAAATTTGCTTGGGGTTGGGTATCGGCATCAATGCCCAAAATCCAGTCACTTTCAGGAGAACTAAACAAAAAACCATTGTGTAACGCCCAGGGACGACCTACCCAATCGTAGGGCAAAGGATCATCGGTTTTCAGGCGAAAGCGGGGGTCTTTTGCCGCCATCTCTTTGACTTTTTCCCGCGTACCATCTTGGGAATTGCTATCGACAATCAGAATTTCTCGCACTTCGTAACTCTGTTGACTCAATCCCTGTAAACAACCGTCAATCCTGGCCACTTCGTTTAATGTCGGCACAATCACGCTTACCGTCCCTAACATCTCCGGGGTGGGGGGTTGGGGAGTCAGGGGAGGACGACGACGCGCCCCTTTCAGCAGACGGGAAAGAAGGATAAAAAAGGCAACAGCCTGAGACAGCAGTAGCCCCAGGCAGAATGCACCGAGAATTATCTCAGTTAACAACTTATTTGGCTCCTCTCACCGAAACAACGGGGATTTTTAGGGTTGTTACTTCGCTTGTCGGCACTGTTTGCCCGGAAGCAACAGCCTTGGCGCGATTATAGAGGAGTATTAAAGGCAGAATACCGGTGAGCAATCCTAGGAAAATCGGCGGATAAATACCAGCACCGATACTCATGACCGTAGCAAAGCCAAAATTACCCAAATACATCACAAAAGGTAGGGTTAAATCTTGACTTGGCAGTTTCACCGGTTGCACTTGCCAAATTAAAGTGGCTACCGTCATAAAAACACAACCCGTGCCAAACCAACCGGCAAAATTTTCGTAGGGCATCCCAAAAAAAGCCCCCGGTTGTTCCCAAATCCAGAAGGGCATGGTAGTTTGACTCATGGCCGGATCTAGGACAAAATCCCATGAAGTTAATAATACCGCCCCGATAGCGATCGATCCTAGATTTTGTAGCCACTGGGGTATAGCAAGAGTGGATAAACCAACACGAGCGATGATATAGGCACTAAAACCGAGATAAAACCAAGATAGGGGGATAGTAAAGGGGACTAAACCCGCAATTTTGTAACCTAAGCCTGAAAGATAACGATAATGACCGAAAGGAAAGCCGGTACTGGTTCCTAATAGTTCGCTACAAAGGGATAAACTGATAGCGGGAACCATGAATCCTAACCAGTGCCACACTCCTAGAGTCCGATAGGCATAAACAGCCACCGCTGCCATTCCTAACACCATATACACCACACCCCCCCCAGCCATTGACCAAGCAAAGGCGGTTTTGCCAAAATCCGGTAAATTGGCCACAAATTCGGGATGGGGCAGAACTAGCAACAATCCGGCTAGTCCAAAAGCCATCGATACAATATGACCGATGAGCAGAGCTTTTTCGATCGCAATTAGTCGTCTCATTAAATCTCTAGCACTGCGAAGGGATAATCATTTTCAAGTTTACAAATCTTTATTAAAGAATTATTACGCAGATCGGTCACTTTCGGCAAAAAAGTTTCCCAGGGGCTAGGGATTGGCCTGTATTAGTTGTTTAGGAGTCAGTAGGCAGCAGTTAGGAGGGAGAAAAATCAATTAAATGGTCTATTTAGAGATTTTATGCTACTTTATACTTAGTTTTCTCATTTTTTCAACCCCCAAAAATTAATTATCCGAGAGGCAATGACTAAAAATGCCTGACAATGTATATTAACAATCATGCTTTTAGCCGGCTCTTCTAGGTTCTGTGTGATAAGTTTAACTTACTATATGATCGATCGATCTTTGTGTCCTTTGTGTCTTTGTGGTTCGTTTCACCCCCTCGCTAGGAGGGCGGTTCTTAAAAAAACTCTCTCCATCAGACTCACTATAATTAAAACGGTAGCCTAGCTATGTCGGCAGAATCTAGACATCGGCGCCTACTTGCCAATCGATACCAACTCGTCGAGTTGATCGGTAGCGGTGCCATGGGACAAGTATATCGAGCGGAAGATAAACTCTTAGGTGGCGTAACCGTCGCAGTGAAATTTCTCTCGCAAACTCTCCTCAACAAAAGAATGCGTGAGCGTTTCGAGCGAGAGGCAACTATTTCGGCACTTTTAGGCGAAAAAAGTATTCATATTGTTAAAGTTCGTGATTATGGTATAGATGAAAAGGAAGTCCCCTTCTACGTCATGGAATTTTTGCAGGGGGAAAGCATAGGAGAAATCATCAAATATCACCCGCTGCCTCTCTCGCGCTTCTTTCATCTCACCCGTCAGATTTGTTTCGGCATCGAATGCGCTCATAAGGGTATTATCTTCCAAGGCGATATCTGTCCGATTATTCACCGGGACATCAAACCTAGCAATATTATCGTGATTCAGGACTCAGGATTAGGAGAATTGGTGAAAATTCTCGATTTTGGCATCGCTAAACTCATCCAGTCGGGAGAATCCCAAACCCAATCGTTTATGGGAACCTTAGCCTATTGTTCCCCAGAACAGATGGAAGGTAAAGAACTCGATCATCGTTCCGATATCTACAGTTTCGGGATCGTGATGTACGAGATGCTCACGGGAAAAACGCCCTTTTTTCCCGATAATTCTTCCTTTGGCGGTTGGTATGAGGTTCACCACTACGCTGAACCCCGTCCCTTTAATCCTAGCTTGCAATTACCGCCAGAATTAGAACAGTTAATCCTGCGCTGTTTAGCCAAAGCACCCAGCGATCGACCGCAAAGTATTACAGATATACTACAACTTCTCGAACGACTCGAACCCCTAGTTAAAAATGAAATAGTCAAAAAAACCGATAATGACACTGGCAAAACTAAAACCCTTGAAGATTTAGATCGAACCGGTCTTGCTGTCGCGAATACCAAGGATATCTGTCTCAAATCCATTTGGCCCGAGGATAAACCGCGCCAAAAAATCGTCTTCCCACGCTGTATCAAGGCTGCCGACGGCGTTTTTGCCAGTTTAT
The DNA here is from genome assembly GCF_015207925.1 of Microcystis sp. LEGE 00066. Classification (NCBI taxonomy): domain Bacteria; kingdom Bacillati; phylum Cyanobacteriota; class Cyanophyceae; order Chroococcales; family Microcystaceae; genus Microcystis; species Microcystis sp. LEGE 00066. The sequence continues at coordinate 6,851 of NZ_JADEVX010000190.1, forward strand.
GGGTAATGTTGGATCGAGAAGATATCCCCGTCCGGGTTGCTAGTGTCCGTTATAATCAATTCCTCTTCTTACCCACACCCCACCCGATGATTCTCTGGATTACTGTCCTCTATCATCGTCAACAGGGTCCCCGTTGGTTGCCCTGTTATTTGGACTTAAAAACCCCCCAGGGTCAAAAAATGACCAAAACCCTCGGCGAAACCGGTCAATACTGGATTTTATTTTTCTCCCTCGAAGGTGGCCCAATCTGTGAAAATGTGATCACCGCTAGTATTCCCGCCAATCAATGCCAAATTTTGCAGCAATGGGTGAGAGATAGTCAATTAGCTCCAGTGGGCAGCCCGCAAATTAGCAAGCAGACGTTAAAACAGAAACTGGAGGAACTTAAACCCAAAATTCTGGCCAAATTAGAGTCGGAATTAGCCCAAGGCATACCAATTTAATCGCCATTATCTCGATGGGAAGTTCGTAGTGGAGCCTAGATAGTTCCTGAGTCTGACGAAAAATTTTTCTGAACTTCGGTTAGAATCGAGGAACTGTATGTGATTGCAGTATTTACTGCGTTGACATCCTCGCCGCCGTAAAACGGACGGCGATTCCCAAACCTCACGATTTGGGTTTCTGCTTCTTTCCCGAAGGATTTTTCGCACCTGCCTTAACAGATTTACTCTGTTCTGGTCTTATGGTCGCTCTACAGACTGACACCGCAA
>NZ_JADEVX010000191.1:0-7521 GCF_015207925.1 Microcystis sp. LEGE 00066
CTACTGTACTTTTAGCTTGGGCGGCAATTATATCTGAGGGGTGAAAATAGGGGGAATTCCAAAAGTCGTAGGTGGCACTCGCTGCGGCTAGATTTCCCGAAGCTTGTGGCACACTTGTACTAGGTTGACTGGCCAAGTTTTCTACGATACTGATTAACCTTTTCTTTCTTCTGGTGTCCCCTAGGTCTGCATATTGTAATTCTTGGGCTGCCCATTTCTCCATTTTTTTGCTTACCTCCACCTTAATTCCTTCTTTCAAAACTATACCTATCAATCGTTTCCCCTTTTTTTAAGTTTCTTCTCTTTTTGTTAAGAAAGATCTGACTAATGGATAGCTTGATAAGGGGGGCGCCGATCCCCCCTTAGTCCCCCCTTGATAAGGGGGGCGCCTGATAATTTTTAACGCCTACCTACTTATGACTGGAATTATGAGTCAACTCAGTCCCCTACAAGCCGAACAAATCAAGGAAATCGGGACTTATTTACGTCAAAAACGAGAAGAAAGCTGCCTGAGCATAGACGATATCGCCGCCGTGACGATGATTAGATTGCCAATGCTAGAAGCGTTGGAAACGGGGAATTGGGAGAAATTACCAGAATTAATTTATGTCAAGGGATTTATTAAACGCTACGGTGATGCCCTAAAAATTGATGGTAAAGCTTTAGCCGATCGCTTGTCTCCTAGTGCGGAACAATTAGCCCAAGAGGTAACTATCCCGAAAACACTGCCCACAAAAGCTACCCCCATCCCCAAGGCTGAACCGGCTGCCCCAAAAGCGGAACGAGTGAAACCAGAAAACCCGGCCCCAGAAACTAGCCCCCAACCGGCTAAATCGACCTTTTTCGGGATATATCTCTGGCTAGGCCTGCTGGCGGGCATATTTTGTGGTATTGGCTATCTTTTCCTCCGTCCCCCTTTCTCTAACCCCCCTGCCGTTACTCCCTCTCCTTCCCCCGTGGGTTCCCTCGCACCGGTAGTCCCTCCTGCGCTGGTAGCCTCTCCTTCCCTTTCTCCTCAGCCAAAAGTTCCCCTCTCAGCCGAGGTAACTATTGAACAGGCCGCTTGGGTACGGGTAATTGCCGATGGCAAAAAAGTCCATGAAGGCAATCTCCAACCCGGGACCAAACGAACTTGGACAGCCCAAAAGAGTTTAAATATTCGATCGGGCAATGCTGGTGCTGTTAAAATCTCTCTTAACGAAAACCCTGCCCAATTAATGGGTAAAGCTGACCAAATCGGCGAAATCACCCTCACTGCACCCCCTCTCAGTGATCAGTAAACAGTAATCAGTAATCAGTAATCAGTGAACTAAAAACTCACATCTCAAAACTGATAACTGATAACTGATTAGGCTGCATCATCCCAGATGGGGGTAAGGGTTTGATAATCGTAGCGGGAAGCGTTGGGATGACAGGTGACACAGGTGGTGTGACCGAGAGGAGTGGGTAAATTGACCCTAGGGTGCAAAACCTTTACATAGGTGGACTGTTCAATTAGGAGGGGAACAAAAGTAGTCTCCCTAAGAGGGCGGGAAGAATAACTGAGATAATCCCAGATAAGACGCTGAGTAATGCCAACAATTGGTTTTAAACGGATCCCATAGTGAGAATTAGGATTTTCTAGGATTTTTTTCCAAGTTTGACTCGGTAGGATGCTGGGAGGAATGGCAATATGGCAGCTGGCACAATTTTCTAGATAGGTTTGCTCTCCAATTTGATAACGATTCAGCACTGTATCCGAGGCAGAAGATTGGGCGATCGCTGGTTGTTGAAGTAGCGAAGCCAGTAGAATACCCCCTAGAATACTGAGGAGAAAGAGGATCAGAAAAAAAATCGATTTCACTTGACCGCTGGAAGGCATGACTGGGATGACGAGTAATTGAACACAATTGTGACACTCTCGCCATCACAATGCCAAGCTGTGTGATGGGAGATTCTTGCTTCACAGAAACCTGCTTTTTGAGACGAATCCCAACGAGTCTGACAGTCTCTCCACAAGCTTAAACTCCTGACTACCCATCAGTATTTGGGTTCTTCTGGTTTATGTGTGGAAACGAGGTCTATACTGATATTTTCTAGTTTTTTCCGCAGCCCGACTGAGCGTCGCCGAACGTCAAAATAGCACTAAAAGTCTTGCTTGATAGGTAGGGTTTGCGGCAAAAAGCACGGGCGAAGCATTCGGATAGAAAATCTCCGGTTTCACCGATATGTTATTGTCCGAATGCTTCGCCCCTACAGGACGCGGGCCGATGAAGACGCAAGGTTTTGAAGCACGATTTTCTCAAAATCTTGCACCTGTTTCGCCAGAAAAGCCACAAAACCGCTATCTTGCCTACATTTCACATTTATTCAGCAAACCCTAGGTATTTTATGGTTTCATAAGCAAAAATTATAACACAAAGTCGAGAAGAGCCTCTTAACTTTTTTATATCAAAATTACTTGAACGGGAGCATTAAAAGGGGAGAATTAATCCCCCCATCAATTTAGACAAAGAAACTATTGACTGCAATAGGGCCGAGCGCCGGTAAAGTACCCGTTAACCCAGTCAGATTAATCACCAAATCATTAGCACTTTGGAAACCCGCCGTACCGTCGTTGATAATTAGGTAAGTAGAAGAACTATTGTCCCGCACTAAAGCAGCACTGTTAATTCCGAGAGCTTGATTTCCGGCTGTTGCGCCATTAGCATCAATGAAGACGTTAGTAACAATAGTGTTAATATTAGTCGTGGTGCTGTCTGTTGCCCGGGTAAAGGCGACCGGGGCATTAATTGCCAGATTGACAAGGCATTACCCGTGCCATTAAGATTACCAGTACCAGTGAGGACGAGATTTTCCACGTTGTCAGGAAGGGTATAGGAAATGGAAACCCGCAGTGAAACACCTCGTGAAACTTGGCTGCAACCGATTGTCGCTCTTCTGGGAGAAGGGGAATTTGGTGAAGCTTATGCTTTGGCTGCATACTTTCCTAACACTCGCAATAGGCAACTCGTGCAATTTGCTGCGTTACTGGGACAAAATAAGTTTAGTGAAGCTGATACTCTCTTAAAGAAATTTGCTGCTGAAACTCAAAGCCTTGTAGCTGAATTTGCAACTATTCTGAGCCAAGTCGATTTGAACCTCCTTGATACAGCCTATAAAGCTATTGAGAATCAATATTTAAAGTATTTCGAGTTGAGTGATTTCTGTTTTGAATTTCAACTCTTCATTCATCCAGAGACAAGCTCATTGGTCGTTGATGGCTTACTTCAGCTTGCTGCACAGGTGCTAATTGGTGGCAATTTTGAGCGCGGTAGGGCATATCTAGAAAGGGCGATCAAACTAGATAATTCTCCAAAAAGGCTTATTCAGTGTGCAAAAGTTCTTCTGATAAATAAGCCAAAAGGAAACGGAGGCAAGAATTATATTCGAGCCGTTGCCTTCAGTCCCAATGGTCAATTGATTGTTAGTGCTAGTAAGGATCATTCAATACAGTTGTGGGATCTTCAAGGCAAACTTGTTGGTCAGGAATTTGGCGGACATGAAGGTTCAGTCAATTCTGTTGCTTTCAGTCCTGATGGTCAATTAATTGTTAGTGGTAGTAATGATAAAACTATACAATTATGGAATTTACAAGGTAAGGAAATATGTCCTCATTTTAAGGGACATGAAGGTTTAGTCAATACAGTTGCTTTTAGCCCAGATGGTCAATTGATTATCAGTGGTAGTAATGATAATACAATACGATTGTGGGATAGGAAATGTCATGCAGTAGGGGAGCCTTTTTACGGACATGAAGATACAGTTAAATCGATTGCTTTTAGCCCAGATGGTCAATTAATCATTAGTGGGAGCAATGACAGAACCATAAGACTATGGAATCTACAGGGCAAATCTATCGGTCAACCCCTACGGGGACATGGGAGTGGTGTTTCATGTGTTGCTTTTAGTCCAGATGGTCAGTTTATTGTCAGTGGTAGCTATGATACAACTGTTCGACTATGGAATTTACAGGGAGAACTAATTACCCCTCCATTCCAAGGACATGATGGTTCGGTACTTTCGGTTGCCTTTAGTCCAGATGGACATTTGATTGCTAGTGGTAGCAACGATACAACAATACGGTTGTGGGATCTAAGAGGAAACCCAATAGGTCAACCTTTCATAGGACATGATGATTGGGTTCGTTCTGTGGCATTTAGTCCAGATGGTCAGTTTATTGTCAGTGGTAGTAATGACGAAACAATTCGACTATGGAATTTACAAGGTAACTTAATCAGTATCAATAAAAAGTCAGCCTCATATCGACGAGTAACTCTTGCTTCAGACTTAATTCATCAAGCTCTAAATCAGTTTGGTAATGACAAGGAAAATGTTCAAAATAAACTGAAGATAGCAGAACTTTTTGCGGTGCATCTACAAGATATGAGAGCATCTCGTGAGTTGTTGATTCCGGCAATTCAATCTAGTAAGAATGCCAAGAAGATATGTGATGTATTACTCACACTTGCTCAAAAGGAAAATGTTCAAAATAAACTGAAGATAGCAGAACTTTTTGCAGTGTATCTACAGGATTTGAGAGCATCGCGTGAGTTGTTGATTGAAGTAATTCAATCAAGGATGAATACTCAAATACAGGAAGTATTGCTCACTCTCATTCAAAAAGATTTATATATTCAACCAATTATTTATTTTTTATTAAGTCCTACTAATAATCTTCCCTTGATTGAGCAGTTGGCAAGAGATTTTTTACAATCTCAAGATTTCTCTTTTCAAGACACAGCACTTTTGTTATTAACTTCAGTAAATCCTAGTGAAAAAGAAAATCGCTCTCTTTTTACTAAAGCTTTACTGAAGTTAGAACCATCAGCAGATGAGCAAAATGTGCCACTGCCTACTAGCAGAAGCGAAGGTGGTTCGATCATCCATAATTGTTCGAGCAATATTGCAAGCGAAGGTGGTTCGATCATCCATAATTGTTCGAGCAATATTGCATCCGATAGGGACAAAAAAGAACATAAAAACGTAACAATTATACGCCACACTCGAATCGAATTCCCATCAGAATGTGTTCTTGAGCAAAAAGCTGAGTTAAAAATTCAGCTAACTCAAGAGATTCCAGAATTTACTCGTGTTCTAGAAAAAATTTTGCTTACAGTCGGACGTAATACTAAGCAAGTTGAACTAAGCGTCAAGGTTACAGCTCCAGCATTTGCCATAAGACCTTATCAGCAGCAGTTGACTGTTCCAGTTAAAGGCGATTCCAACGAAGTGATTTTTACCCTTGTTCCTCTTGAAAGAGGTGAGCAAGTAATTGAGATTGAGTTTTTTAAAAGAGCAACAAGAGTTGGGTATGTAATCGTTCAAACTAACGTAACTTTCTACTCGCATAATAAAATATCGCCAAAAGTTTTATCAATGGAAGACCCAATTGATGGTCTCAAAAACTTAGAAAGTATGACGGTTAATCCCGATAAACATACACTTAATGTTACTTGGATTGAGAGAGAAAGTAAATTACTCTATACCATTTTCCCAGCGAATCGATTAGGCGAGTGGGAAAAAACAATTCCCAATATTCAGCAACAAATTGAAGATGATTTGCGAAGTTTGAATGCTTTCCTGACAGAAGTAGTGCAACAAGGAAACCCCTCTGATGAGCGTTGGGAGAGTATCTGTTTCAATCTTCAGAGTGTTGGCGCTAACTTGTTCGAGATGTTAATTCCCTCTGAAGTAGCAAAAAAAGTGCGAGTTTGGAAAATTGGTTCTCCCGTAATTATCTCGACTAATGAACAGTGGATTCCTTGGGAATTAATGTACGACGGCGAAGATTTTTGGGGAAAGAAGTTTATTATTGCTCGCTCTCCTCGCCTCAGCGATAGTCAAGATTTACCAGATAAAAATAGACCTGAAAGTAAGGGAAAAAGACAAATCAAGCGGATTGTCAATATTGTCGGTGGAGATTTACCTTCCTCGGAAGCAGAGCGAGCTACCCATCTATTCTCTAATCTTCTCCCCCCGGAAGCGGTACACTTGTTAGCTAAACAGCCAATTTCGTCCCTTGTAAAAGCTATTCCCGGCACAGATGCGCTTCATTTCACCTGTCACGGACATTTAGAACCGCACCTACTCCAAATTGCTGGCGACAAGAACAAAACTTGGATTGAAAACTTGCTCCTTGAAAACATCCAAAGGCTACCGCTTGAGCCGGGTAGTCTTGTGTTTGCTAACGCCTGTGCTTCAACCGTTCCCGTGTTAACCTTTGGAAAATTTATCAGTTTTGGCGGGAAATTTTATCAGCGTGGTGCAGATGCTTTCATTGGAACTTTAGGAGCCGTACCAGTGAAATATGCTGTCAACTTCGCCGAAATTGTTTACCGTGAATTATTCAACCCAGATGAGAAAATTACTATCGGACAGGCTGTAGCCAAAGCCAAAGAAGTTGCAGCCAATGAGAGAAACTTATTTTGGCTACTGTATTGTATTTATGGCGATCCAGATTTCTCGATTGTACAGCAAAAAAATTCCAAGGAGGAAGACCATGCCAATTAAAGTATATGCCACAGCCGTCGATCCAGCTTCAGTTAGTAGCTTACAAACTGAGGATGAGGAAATTCTGACTACTTTGGGGCCACAAGAGGAAACCATCGCAGTTCAGTTGCAAGAACTCTTTGAATCTGTGATGGAAGCTCTTTCTAGTAAGGTGGATGTAGAAAGTCAGTTGACTGTTGAAATTAATGGTTCAGTCAGCCTAAAGGCGCAGGGAGGACTCAAATATCTGTTTTTCAACATTGGAGCAGAAACAGCCAATACAAACACGATGAAAGTTACCCTATCTACAACTTTGCAGCCAAAAATACAGAAAACGAAGTAAATGTCCACCATCAAAACAAAAAGCCAGAGGTCGGTATCCGGTCTCTCAAAGAAAACGGGTTTCTCAAAGAGTTTCTCAAAGAAACCCGTTTTCTAAAGAAGTTCTAGGATTGGATTTTTGCCAAAGACTGCTTAAATTCTGCGAGAGAATTAGCGGTAGCTGCTAATTTTAGTAGCTCTTCTAAGATAGTAGGGTTAGTCATTTTGCCGATTATCTCTTCAATTTCTGAAGAAATCTGTCCAAAGCGCACGGTTAAAACTGTTTTTATGTCATCGCGGCTTTTTTCTAACGCTCCAATTTCCTTACCAATTTCCTTACCAATTTCCTTACCAATTTCCTTGCCTATTTCCTTACCGCGTTCGATTCCTCGTAACTCCATATTACTTACTAAAGGCATGGTTCTTTCCTCCTCAAATTGTTTAATTTTACTCTCTAAACTTGACTGCAATTCAGGGGATAAAGTCATCATATTGTCGATGATTTCAAACAGTTTAATTATCTGTTCCCTCTTAAACTCCTTTTCATAAGTAGGTAGGCGTTAAAAGTTGTCAGACACCCCCCTTATCAAGGGGGGCAGGGGGGATCGGCACCCCCCTTATCAAGGGGGGCAGGGGGGATCGAACCTAAAATCCATTTTTAATTTAATTATAACCAGCTACTTATAATCC
>NZ_JADEVX010000360.1:0-1415 GCF_015207925.1 Microcystis sp. LEGE 00066
TACAATCCGACATATAGTTGATTCTGATAGTTCCCAGCTTGTACCAATGTGAAAATATGTTCTATATTCTCGCCAATATTCTAACGTTACTAAAACTTGTTCTTCTATAGATAGTTTAGGTTTCGGTCCCCTTTTAGATGGTGAATTAGAGTCGGCTTCAACACTTTTTACTGATTCTACCATCTTTCTATAGGTTTGTTTATACACACCGAAACGGCGTTTGAATTGTTCATCTGATAAGTTTTGATAATCCATAATTTTGCTAATAAACATAGCAAAATTATAGATGATTTCCTGACCTAAGATCACATTTTATTCTTTTTTCCACTTCAATCTAAGAATTGAGAAAAAAGCAAAACCCTCCATTATACCATAAAAAAATTATGCAAGAGGTCTTATAAATTAGAAGGAAATCTCGATTTAACGATGCGAAAAGCATTGCGAAGTATATCAACGGTTTCGGCTTCAGAAAATAGGGTTTGGCGTTGATAAGTAACAACCGTAAAAAAATAGGTGGCTGCTGGTGTTTTGGCGCGACGATATTTCATTATTAGACATCTCCAAAAGCCCAGATTTCACCCCTATGCTACAAGGGTTTGAGGTTAATTTCTGGAGATGTCTATTGAGTTTTAGGGAAGTTTTAGGGGGAATGTTGGGTTTCCTTGCGTCAACCCAACCTACTAGCTCGTGGTATAGTTACTTGATTACTTTCATCTCCCTCAACGTTCCTAAGATTTCTTCAAGAAAATAACTGCAAGCACTGCTTTCGTCATCAAAATGTTTGAGCCCAGTCTTAATTCCTCTTTCGCTGTAGTAAGTTTCCCAACCACCGTTCACAAAATCTAGGCAATATGCTTCATTAGGTAGCCCTCCTTCAAGAGAATATAAATCTTGAGGCACGTTGTGCTCAAGTAATTTTTGCAGTAAGGTTTGTTTGGTCATATTCATGATTGTTTATTCCTCAATGACGCGAATTGAACCATCTTCTATAAGCTCTTTGATTTTCTTTGGTAACTCATATTGAGTTCCTCCACCTTGTTCATCAAACCATGCCTTAGATTTACCACTGTCAACCTCTATTGGCTTTATGACTTCATACTTCTCATAAGGTTTATTATTTGAGCCAGGTGAAAGCGCTCGTTTAGAGTAGGGCGTACCTTCTGGAGCAGTGAAAGTTCGGCTCTTCGGGAATTGTTATGCAAATAATTAACTTAAAATAAAATTCGATGAGAGTACCTACGCCTAAAAGTAGCTGAAATCTATACAGGGAGACACTTACGGCACAAACAAGTTAATATCAAAAGATAGACAATCGAGTTAAGATTTGATATAATAGCCAAAAACCAGAGTATTTTACTTATGATACTTGACAAATTTTTGAACCTAAAAGGAACGTCTATTCAAGGCTATCTACA
>NZ_JADEVX010000192.1:0-7429 GCF_015207925.1 Microcystis sp. LEGE 00066
CCACTACCCCACTACCCCACACCCCAATTTCCCTGATGATCGCAAAAAAACTTCATCAAGAGGGGAACAACTTCCAGTAAGATGAAAAATGGTCAGTGAAAAAGCTAACCGAAATTTATTGCTGGAAATGGTAACACCGCCCCATTTCCCCAGACCCTAGGGGCTAGAGTCTGGTAAACCAGCGGATAAAAATTGACATCCATGAGTGCAGAAATTTTCGATCGAGTTAAAAAAGTTGTTGTGGAACAATTAGAAGTAGAGGATCCGGGTACAGTTACTCCCGAAGCAAGCTTTGCTAATGATCTGAAAGCGGATTCCCTTGATGTGGTAGAGTTAGTGATGGCTTTAGAGGAAGAATTTGATATTGAAATTCCCGACGAAGCAGCCGAACAAATTGACACTGTGGGCAAAGCTGTCGAGTATATTAACGAGAAAGTAGGAGCAACCGCCTAATTATTGCGGGAAAATTGACAATTTAGAATTAAATATCTGGGGCAAAATCTGCCCTTATTTTTGAACAAACATGACAGAATTGCCATTAAAAAGGGTTGTCATCACGGGGATGGGTGCGATCACTCCCCTCGGCAATAATCTAGCAGACTATTGGACAGGCTTAATCAACGGCAAAAGTGGCATTGGTTTAATTACCCACTTTGATGCCTCCCGTCACGCTTGTCGCATTGCTGGGGAAGTGCGGGGTTTTGACCCCCACGAATATGTGGATCGCAAAGAGGCAAAGCGCATGGACCGTTTCGCTCAATTTGCCGTCGCCGCCAGTTTGCAAGCACTGCAAGATTCGCGATTAGTTATCGACGCTCTCAATGCCGATGATATAGGTGTACTAATCGGTACGGGCGTAGGTGGTATAAAAGTGCTGGAGGATCAACAGGAAATTTACTTGACAAAAGGTCCGGGCCGGTGTAGTCCTTTCATGATCCCGATGATGATTGCCAATATGGCCGCCGGTTTAACCGCTATCCATACGGGAGCCAAGGGACCGAGTAACTGTACCGTGACCGCTTGTGCTGCTGGTTCCAATGCCATCGGGGATGCTTTTCGTCTAGTACAAAGGGGTTCGGCCAAAGCGATGATCTGCGGTGGGACGGAAGCCGCCGTTACCCCCCTAGGATTGGCTGGTTTTGCCTCCGCTAAGGCCCTGTCCACCCGCAACGATGACCCCACCCGGGCCAGTCGTCCCTTTGACAAGGATCGGGATGGTTTTGTCATGGGGGAAGGGGCAGGAATCTTGATTATAGAGGAATTAGAAACGGCCTTGGCCCGTGGGGCGCGGATTTACGCCGAAATGATCGGTTATGGTCTGACTTGCGATGCCTATCACATGACGGCTCCGGTTCCCGATGGTCGTGGAGCCACCAGAGCGATCGAATTAGCGGTCCAAGATGCCGGTTTAACTCCGGCGGAAATTAGCTATATCAACGCCCACGGAACCAGTACGGGGGCCAATGATCCCACGGAAACTAAGGCGATTAAAAAAGCTTTAGGAGAATCGGCCTACCAAATCCCCGTCAGTTCCACCAAATCGATGACAGGCCACCTTTTAGGCGGTTCTGGCGGCATTGAAGCCGTGGCCACGGTCATGGCGATCGCTAATGATCGGATTCCCCCGACGCTCAACCTGGACAATCCTGACCCCGATTGTGATCTCGATTACGTCCCCTACGAAAGTCGTCAGCAGATAGTTAACGCTGCCCTTTCCAACTCCTTTGGATTTGGTGGCCATAACGTCACCTTAGCTTTTAGAAAATATGCTTGAGTCGATGCCCCCGAAAGAGTAATCTGTGAGTGGCTCCCTCTTTAACCTGGGTCTTATTTTTGTAGTTCATTCTAAAAAACATTATGGTTGTCGCCTCTCAATCCCTCGAAGAACTTTGTATTAATGCCGTGCGTTTTTTAGCGGTGGATGCCGTAGAAAAAGCTAAATCTGGACACCCCGGACTGCCGATGGGAGCTGCTCCCATGGCCTTTGTTCTCTGGGATCAATTCCTGCGTTTTAACCCGAAAAACCCCCAATGGGTCAATCGCGATCGTTTTGTTCTCTCCGCCGGTCACGGTTGTATGCTGCAGTACGCTTTGATGTACCTGACGGGATACGATAGCGTTCCCCTCGAGGAAATTAAACAATTCCGGCAGTGGAAATCGAAAACCCCCGGCCACCCCGAAAATTTCGTTACGGAAGGGGTAGAAGTGACCACTGGTCCTCTGGGTCAAGGGATTGCCAATGGTGTGGGTTTGGCCCTAGCAGAAGCCCATTTAGCGGCCCGTTTCAACAAACCGGATGCCAAAATTATCGACCATTACACCTATGTGATTTTAGGTGATGGTTGCAATATGGAGGGGATTTCCGGGGAAGCTTGTTCTTTGGCCGGTCACTGGGGTTTAGGCAAGTTAATCGCCCTCTACGATGATAACCATATCTCGATCGATGGTTCCACCGATATCGCTTTTACCGAAGACGTGAGCAAGCGTTTTGAAGCCTACGGTTGGCACGTTCAGCACGTCGAGAATGGTAACACCGATTTAGATGCCATTGCCAATGCGATCGCGGCTGCCAAAGCTGTCACCGATAAACCCTCGATGATTAAAATCACCACCACCATCGGTTATGGTTCCCCCAATAAGTCTAATACCGCCGATGTTCACGGGGCAGCTTTGGGAGCAACAGAAATCGAGTTAACCCGGAAAGCCTTAGGTTGGGAATACGAGCCGTTTGTGGTTCCCGATGAGGTGTTAAATCGTTTCCGGCAAGCAGTGGACAAGGGAGCGACGGCAGAAACGGACTGGAATAAGTTATTTAACGAATATCAGGCTAAATATCCCGCAGAAGCGGCTTTATTTGAGCAGTTAACCACCGGTCAACTGCCGGAAGGTTGGGAGCAAGCTTTACCGGTTTATAAACCCGAAGATAAGGCGCTCGCTAGTCGTAAACACTCGGAAATCTGCTTAAATGCGCTTGCGGGGGTTTTACCCGGTTTAATCGGTGGTTCGGCGGATTTAACCCACTCTAACTACACGGAATTAGAGCATTTTGGTAATTTCCAAAAAGGCAGTTATCAGGAGCGTAACGTCCATTTTGGCGTGCGAGAACACGCGATGGGGGCGATTTGTAACGGGATTGCTCTCCATAACACGGGATTGATTCCCTACGGGGCAACTTTCCTGATTTTCACCGACTATATGCGGAATTCTATCCGTTTATCGGCATTGTCAGAAACTCGCGTCATCTGGGTAATGACTCACGATTCCATTGCCCTAGGGGAAGATGGACCGACTCACCAACCCGTGGAACACGTTGCTTCTCTGCGCGCTATTCCTAACCTCTTAGTCATGCGTCCGGGGGATGGTACGGAAACTTCTGGCGCTTATAAAGTAGCGGTGAGTGAAACTAAGCGCCCGACGTTACTAGCATTATCCCGTCAAAATCTGCCCAATTTAGCAGGAACTTCCCTTGAGGGTGTGGCCAAAGGTGCTTATATTATCACCGATTGTGAAGGTACTCCCGATGTCATTCTCATCGGTACGGGTGGCGAGTTGTATCTCTGCGATAAAGCGGCTGCGGTGTTGAAAGAAGCAGGAATTAAAGCCCGCGTCGTTTCTATGCCCTGTTGGGAGCTATTCGAGGAACAATCGGCAGAATACAAAGAATCGGTATTGCCGAAAGCAGTGAAAAAACGTCTCGCGGTGGAAGCGGGTTCAACTATGGGTTGGCATCGCTACATCACCGATGAGGGGGATGTGTTGGGGGTTGATACCTTCGGCGCTTCTGCTCCAGGAGGTGTGATTCTAGAGAAGTTCGGTTTTACCGTGGATAACGTGGTAGCGAAGGCAAAAGCGTTGTTAGGTTAATTACCTGAAATCTTAGCTGTAATGAGTCAGAAAAATCTGGCTCATTTTTTTGTTTTTCTATTGTGACTGTCAGTCAGTGGACTAGGGGTCACGTCAGGCAGTTTAATCGAAGCATGGCAAAGGACAATTTAGCTCAATTTGGCAGATGTTTACATAATGCTCGCATTCAAAAGGGTTTATCCCAAGAAAGGTTGGCCGAAGCGGCCAATTTGGATAGAACTTACATCAGTCTTCTTGAACGTGGTAAAAGGAATCCTTCTTTACTATGCTTGATTTCTTTATGTAGAGCATTAAACATAAGTCTTTCGGAGCTTTTTAACACTATGTCTATAAATTCCGATGTAAATACTGATGATGTCAGAAGATTTGATTAAATTGCTTGAGCAGTTTTTGCATGATAACGAGCTTGAATGGGAATGGTTTGAAAAAATAGGGTTCTTCGGTTTCTGTTATGTAATGTACGGGGGTTATAAGGGACGGAACCCTTATAGAGAAAAACGTTTGGCGATTTTTGTCAATTGTTTTTGATCTAGAGCGAACTAATCAATTAAATCTCTTGCCAGATAAGGATTTAGTTTATTTATGCCACCCTATCGAACCATAAAAAGTAACGAAGAGCCAAAAATAGAAAGTTTTTGTAAGAGTTATAGTTTGAATATCAAATATATTACAGAAGTTCTCAATGATCCAAAAGTTATTCCTATGATTCGTGGCAAGTTTTTTGAGTTCACTGTACAAGATGAACTGTCAAAAATACTCGCGAATAATTATTTAGTTACTAATCCTCGCTTAAATCCTCAAGCTGGTTCTCACGATATAGATGTAGCTATTATCAATCAAAAAAACGCCAAAAAATACTCTGCTGAATGTAAGTTAGCCAAAAAAGGTAGTTTCCGTCTTCAGGGAGGTATCAGACCTTTTATTGAAGTCAAATGTATGAGATCAAGAACCTTAGGAGACAAAGCGGCAGAACAAAGGTCTAAATTGATAGGAATACCTTCAACAAGCCTCAATATTCACAAAGATCAATATATTGAAACAGATTTTGATTTAGTGATTACATCTCTTGCCAATGCTTTTTTTCAGACCAATTTAGAAACGGGACTATTTGTTTGGAACCCCACACCAAAAGAGCAAATATTTTTAAGCAAAATTAATATTAATAATCAAGAAGAAGCCCTTTTGAAAATGTACGTTGCCAGAAGTAAAGATTTAACAGCAAATCAAACCAATAATATCAAGTGTTCTCGCCAGAAATGCCACGATCACAACTGTAATTTCATCCCTAATTATCCCAAAATTTTCTTTGATGTTAATACGGCTGAACCTCTACAACCATGGCTACCGATAGAAAAAATAGAGGATTTACTTGATTAAAATTAGGAATCAAGATACATCGAATAAACTTAATTGTAGAGGTGTAAATCTTGCAGGTTTCTCAAGATCATAATTAGCAATAAATACCTCCTTGCCCTTGCGTCTTTCACTCTGATAACCATGTTCTAATTTCAAACCATTTTTTTGATCATCAGTTCGATTAATAGTGTAATTCCATTCATTATCTTGTAAAGAAATACACCAATCATACATTTCTCTAATTTCGGAGCAATTATCATAAGTCAAAAGAAATTTAAATCGATGTTGATGTTTTTTCAACGTCTTACATAACCTTTCATGATCTTCTAGACTGAAGAAGCAGGAATAGAATTTATTTTGATCTGCTTGAAAGTAAGGAGGATCGACAAATAAAAAGTAATCATCGGGTAATTGATTGATTAAATCTTCAAAATCTAAACAAGATAAATTGACATTTTGCAGTTTTTCCGAAGTGGTTTTTAGGTGAGAAGGCCAGTTTTCAGGACGCATAGAATACTTATCACCATAGCCCCAATAACAATTTTCAAGTTTCATAATTCCTGAGTAGGAAGTTCTATTTAGATAATACCAACGCATGGCTCTTTCTAGGTCATTGGCTGGTTGAAATTCATTTTTATAATAATTGTGTAATTCTTTGGTAGCGTTTAGATCTTTTAATAATTCAATTAGACTATCAAGATGATCTTTGATATGTCGATAACAGTTCATTAATTCCTCATCTTTGTCATTGAGAATATTCTCTGCTACACTTTCCTTAGCAAAGAATATAGATGCTCCCCCCGCAAAAGGTTCACAATACTTATGGTGACTAGGAAGACAAGCTAAGATTAGCTTACGGGCATAAAATTTACCGCCGGGATAACGAAAAGGAGAATTACTAAGTTTTTTAGCGATTTTGGACATTACCTTTGATTTTAGAGGCTTTTCTTTGAGATTATTTTAACAAAATTACGATATTTTCTCTAGGAATGTCAGAGAAGTTTGGTTTTACCGTGGATAACGTGGTAGCGAAGGCAAAAGCGTTGTTAGGTTAATTAAAACTTTGGTTTTGTGGAAAAAGCTCGCGCAAGCGGGTTTTTTTGTGGTTATAGGTCAACCTAGTTTAGGCTTTAGGGTTAGTTCATGTAAAAATGTAAAGTAGGAAGCTTTAGTAGTTAGCCAAAACCTTTACACTTGAGATAATTATCACGATTCCTAGAGCCATGACTAAAGGGGAAAGCCCTATATCGAAGGAAACAATCAAGAGCCTAACACTAGATATAGAAGGCTCACTGTTGTCTTTTGATAAATTTATCAGGGCTCAAGAACAATTAGCAATACTACTCCATGAAGTAGATAAAACCCTTGCTAACAAAAATCGCCCCCTGATAAATTGGAGAATCTCTCAAGTTCATAGTGGCAGTATTCATCTTACTTTAGAAGGAATGCCTCAAGATCAGATTACACCTAGTCAAATTTCTGAAGTTATTAAGACTGTAGAAAGGGGAATAGTAACAATTTTAGAACATCCGATTCGCCCTGAGTATTTTTCTGATCGAGCTTTAGAAAGTGCGCGATCATTAGCAATATTGGCAAAAAGAGATGAGTTTATGGTGCAATTGGGCTTTGATTCAAGGTGTATCGACTTGAATCAAGCTTTGATTGCTAATGTTGATGAAATTATCGGGGGAAAATATCAAAGTTTTGGTACTGTAGAAGGTGTGCTTAAAGCTATTGATGTAAGTCGTCAACCTATTTTTAGAGTTTACAATTTATTGACTAATAAAAGTGTTAAATGTTACTTTGAACCAAATTTACGGCTCTTCGGGAATTGTTATGCAAATAATTAACTTAAAATAAAATTCGATGAGAGTACCTACGCCTAAAAGTAGCTGAAATCTATACAGGGAGACACTTACGGCACAAACAAGTTAATATCAAAAGATAGACAATCGAGTTAAGATTTGATATAATAGCCAAAAACCAGAGTATTTTACCTATGATACTTGACAAATTTTTGAACCTAAAAGGAACGTCTATTCAAGGCTATCTACACCTAGAAAATATCGGTATAGTTTGCCAAATCGAATCGAAAAATCAAAAAGCAATCTGTCCTCGTTGTGGGTTAGAGAGCGATAAACTCCACCAAAATCATCGACATTTAGTCAAAGATTTACCAATCTCAGGTCAACCAGTGTACCTACAGGTT
>NZ_JADEVX010000193.1:0-7411 GCF_015207925.1 Microcystis sp. LEGE 00066
CCATTTTTGGTGCTTTACTGTTTCTCAAATGCCTTTTTTCGCTCCTTATGTTTATTTTTATGCTCACTTTGATTTTTTCTCTCCGTAATTTCTCTCTGTGACAGCTTAGGGTGCGGAATGTGGGTTGGAAACTATCTCATCAAATTAGTCCCCCCATAGAACCTCCTTGAGCCATCTTGCACACTTTTCTCTTTTTGTCAAATTTTATGTTAAGAAAGATGTGACTAATGGATAGCTTAAAAAGTGGGGAGTCGGTAACGGGGGGATCAGATTTACAAGATTTATTTCCAAAGGGTGTACAATATGCCCCTAGTTGTCAAATCTTGCAAAAAATCACCCAAACTTCTCACCATTCCGACTTTAATAAACTTTTCGCCATTCAAAACCCCACCAAAGACTTATTTTACACCGACTTAGAAGTTAATATCCTCTCAACTTTCTTTACTGAACCTCAAGTTATCGCTAAAGATAACGCCACTAAAAACGCTGTTCTTCCCCATCTTAAATCCTCAGATAACCACTGTTATCACTTCTCCTGTCATGGAGGATTTAACTCAACTAATCCCCTAGAATCCGCCTTATTTTTAGCCAATAAAGAACCCCTAACATTAGGCGAAATCTTTGAACTGCGCTTGAATAAATGTCGCCTTATAACCCTTTCCGCTTGCGAAACTGGCTTAATTGATTTAAACTCTATCAGCGATGAATATATCGGTTTACCCAGTGGTTTTCTGTTTGCAGGAAGTCCCAGTGTTGTCAGTAGTTTATGGACAGTTGATGACCTATCAACCTCCTTCTTGATGATTAAATTATATGAGATTTTATTTGATGAGAATCAGCAAGTTTCTGTACCAGTTGCTTTGAAAACAGCGCAAAACTGGTTACAGAATTTAACTATTGAGTCATTAGACAAATTTCTAGAGCAATATCAGCCGCAAATAGACAAACATCTTGCCCAACTGCGACCAGGACAACGCCTACGATATGAACAATCATTGAAACAAATAAAACAACGCCAACCCCATCCTTTTATTAGTCCTTACTATTGGGCCGGTTTTATCGCTACAGGAATTTAAGTTTCAGGATTAGCACAAACCTTTTTCATACCCAACTTAAAAGCACAAATACCGATAGCTGTCGCTACACCAACAGGAATACCAGCACTCACAGAAATCGGTTCTATAAAAGGTGCAATCATACCCGATTGTAAGCCTTCTCTAACTTCTTCTTGACAGATAAATTGGCGACATTTTTTGAGTAAATCGCCGATAGATCTATCTGGTTCTGTACCAGTTTCTCGCATTAGCAGTAAAGGTACAGCATCCTCAAGATAACCTTCGCATTCTTCAATCGCATCCAAAGCAGCGATCGCACTTGGATTATCTGCCAATTCAGCGCGAAACTGGGCAATTTCTTCGGGAGTAACTTTAGTTGATTCAATATCCATCGGTTGTTCTTATTTACAGACAATACTAATTGTATAGTTTCTATTTTGCCATCTATCGATAGTTTTTGATAGACAGTGTTAAGTGGTCAATTTCTCTTCTCTGATCCATGTTAAGAGCATCTTAACAATCCTTGACAAAATGAACTTTATGTGGGTTGCTTACCCAGAAATAAACTGATCACAAAATTGGCTAATTGTCAATAGCTTTTGAGATGCTCTTATTCCACAATACCCTCGATCGAGCCTAGGGTAACATCTTAGACTTATTGAACTTAACTAGCGATAGATTCGAGGATTTATTAGCCTCATTTACACAAAAATCCCTGATTTTACCTCATTTACCGCCCTAGCCCGACAAGTAATTTTTCGCACAGATAAGAATTATTCTCAATAGCTGTACAATAGGAAAAGACAACTTTGCCAAGAATCTAGCAATGAACGATAAAATAACTCGGAGAGTCTTTCTAGGCGCGGGAACAGCCACCTTAGCCTTAGCAGTGGGTCAATTAGGGAAAATAAACGAGGTTTCCGCCCAAACTAAACAATTAAACCTCTATTCCTCCCGTCACTACAACACCGACCGACGATTGTATGACAACTTCACCCGACAAACGGGAATAAAAATTAACCTCGTCGAAGGGGAAGCGGACCCATTAATCGAACGGATTAAAAGCGAAGGCCGCAATAGTCCGGCTGATATACTCCTGACGGTAGATGCCGGGAGATTATGGCGGGCCGACCAACAGGGAATTTTTGCTCCGGTCAATTCCCCCATTCTCATCCAAAGAATTCCCGCTCATTTGCGTCACCCCAAAGGTCACTGGTTCGGGTTTAGTAAACGCTTGCGGGTAATTATGTATAACAAAGACAGAGTTAACCCCAGAGAAATCGATTCCTATGCAGATTTAACCAATCCCAAATGGAAAGGAAAAGTCGTCACCCGGTCATCTAGTAACATCTATAGTCAATCTTTTACCGCATGGTTAATCGACATCCAAGGAGAAGCAGCCGCAGAAAAATGGTGTCGGGGATTAGTGGCTAATTTTGCTCGTCCACCCCAGGGTAATGATAAGGCACAAATCGAAGCTGTAGCCGCAGGAATTGCCGATTTAGCCCTAGCTAACACCTATTACTTAGCTGGGTATGCCGAAGAAAAAGACCCCGCTAAACGGGCAATTTATGACCAAGTAGGCGTAATTTTCCCCGACCAAACAGGCCGCGGCGCTCACGTTAATATTAGCGGTGGTGGTTTAATTAAAACTGCCCCCAATCGAGAATCGGCGATTAAATTTTTAGAGTATCTTTCTAGCAATGAAGCACAGAACTTTTTTGCTAAGGGTAATCAAGAATATCCCGTGGTTCGAGGAATTGCTTTAGATCCTGTTCTAGCAAAACTCGGACGCGGAAAAGAAGATACCGTTAGTGTGGCTAATTTTGGTCCTAATTTAGCCAAAGCAGTACAGGTAATGAATCGCGCTGGTTGGAAATAAGTTATCAGTTATCAGTTATCAGTGGGAATTATGAATTATGAATTAGGAAGTTAGGAAAATTGAAGATAGATTTTGGGTTCGATCCCCCCTGCCCCCCTTGATAAGGGGGGTGCCGATCCCTCCTTAATACCCCCTTAATAAGGGGGCATCTGACAGTTTTTAATACCTAACTACTTATGTTAAGGCAATTGAAATAAAACCGAGAGATTATTAGCGGGCATAGGAATTACTTCTAACAATTGTAAACCTCGATCGCTCGCTGCTTGCACCACATCTTCTAAATTCCTAACTCCCCAAGCAGAATTTTGAGAACGGAGAGAAAAATCAAAGCTTTCATTACTAGGAGAAGTATGTTTTCCCTGTCGTTTATAGGGACCATAAAGATAGAGAATTTCCCCCGAACTAAGAATGCGACTCGCTCCTGCCATTAAAGCTAAACAAGCGGACCAAGGGGCGATATGAATCATATTAATATTAACAATGGCATTAATAACGATATTTTCCGTCTCTACCGCCCAAACTGACTGATGAACATCGATAAATAGGGGGCGATCTAGATTAGAACTAGGATAATAATCGCACCAACTGCGAATACTATCTAGAGCCAGAGGGTTACAATCCGAGGGAATCCAACGACAAGGAGCAAGACGAGGGGCAAAAAAAACAGCGTGTTCACCCGTGCCGCTAGATATTTCTAGAATATTCCCAGTCTTCGGTAAAAATTGGCTGAGAACTTCCAAAATCGGCTGACGATTGCGTTCTGTTGCCGGAGCGTATTGACGTAAATCAGACATAACTAGGGTTTGCGGCAAAAAGTTGGTTGGTGGGGTTAGGAGTTGGTCGTCAGGTGTCAGTCCTGATGAAAAAATTTTCACCCCCACAGATGAAAGAGGTTTCCTTACACCCCACACCCCACACCCTACACCCTCTTTCCAGTCAGGAGGATTATTTTTATTTATTCTCCCCTCTCCCCAACTCCCACTCTGCAATAACTACTGGCAGCCAGAAATACGTTGGGTGCATATCATACTTTGTGCTTTTTGTCAAAAAAACTTTTTTTTTGCAATAAAACTACACACAAAAAAGATCATCGTTGTTGGTGAAATTGACTAATTTACCCGTCCCAATTAGGATAACCTTCTAGGTGTGGCAAGGGTTTCAACCATTGCTGCCTAAAAAAGTACAGAATATCCCATTGTGAAATTCAGTAAAATCGCTGTAACCATTGTAACATCGTTGTTAAATAAAAATCTTTCTCAATTAATTTTTAAGAATTTATAAATATTGCGGAATGTTAATTTAAATATTCTCAAGTTTTTGGCATCAATAAATAAATTTTGCTTATCTTTGGCGAACATTGGGTTAGGAGTCAGTATTCTCCGAGTCAGCTTTTTTCTCCCTTCTCCCCATTACCCCATCTCCCTGCTCCCCTCTTCCTGCTCCAGAAAAATATTAAGTTTTATTAAGAAGTTAGTGACAAAAGACCAGCTTTAATCTCTATTATCGTAGTAAGTGGCTTTTGACCCGAATCAAGCCGGTTAAGATAAATAGTAACTTTTGCCCATCATCAAACAAAGATGGTCAGTCTAACTAAAACAGTCGCTGTGGCCATGCCCTCGTGATCAATTCCTATGTCAACCCTGGTTATTGTCGAATCCCCCACCAAAGCTCGGACGATCAGCAATTATCTGCCTAGCGGCTATCGAGTCCAAGCCTCCATGGGCCACATCCGCGATCTGCCCGCCTCTGCCGAAGAAATTCCCCCCGCCCACAAAGACAAATCCTGGGCCAACTTAGGCGTAGATGTGGAGAACGATTTCGACCCCCTCTACGTCGTCCCCAAAACCAAAAGTAAAGTCGTCAAAGAATTAAAAGAAGCCCTCAAAGGGGCCAGCGAACTGATCCTCGCCACTGACGAAGATCGGGAAGGAGAAAGCATCAGTTGGCATCTCTTGCAGGTACTCAACCCGAAAATACCCACCAAAAGGATGGTATTTCACGAAATCACCAAAGAAGCGATCCAAACCGCCCTGAAAAATTGTCGCTCCATCGACGAAAATTTAGTACACGCCCAAGAAACCCGGCGCATACTCGATCGCCTCTACGGCTATACCCTCTCCCCCCTACTCTGGAAAAAAATCTCTAAAGGTTTATCCGCCGGCCGGGTGCAATCCGTCGCCGTGCGTCTGCTCGTGCAACGGGAACGGGAACGACGGGCTTTTAAAACCGCCAATTATTGGGACCTGAAAGCCACCCTCGAAAAGGACAAAAATCAATTCGACTCGAAATTAGTCACCTTAAACGGTCAAAAAGTGGCAAATGGGAGCGATTTCGATGCCGACACTGGCAGACTGCTCCCCGGTCGCCAGGTGACACTCTTAGATCAAGCCACCGCCACCGCCTTAAAAGAACGCATCCAAGACAAAATCTGGCGCGTTAGCCACACCGAAGAAAAACCCACCACTCGCAAACCATCCCCCCCCTTCACCACCTCCACCCTACAGCAAGAAGCTAACCGGAAACTAGGCATATCCGCCAGGGACACCATGCGAATCGCCCAAAATCTCTACGAACAGGGCTACATCACCTATATGCGGACCGATTCCGTCCATCTTTCCGACCAGGCCATCAGCGCCGCCCGTCATTGTGTAGAACAAATGTACGGAAAAAACTATCTCAGTCCCCAACCCCGGCAATACACCACCAAAAGCAAAGGCGCACAGGAGGCCCACGAAGCCATCCGACCCGCCGGCAGTAGCTTTCGCCTACCCCGGGAAACCGGCCTGAGCGGACTAGAATTCGCCCTCTACGACCTAATCTGGAAACGTACCGTCGCCTCACAGATGGCCGATGCCCGTATTACCCAGATCGCCGTCAATATTCAGGTAGAAAATGCCGGATTTCGCTCCTCCGGCAAAAGAATCGACTTCCCCGGCTTTTTCCGCGCCTATGTGGAAGGTTCCGACGATCCCGAAGCCGCCATCGACGACCAAGAAATAATCCTACCCCCCCTCAGCGTCGGTGATACCCCCAATTGTCGCCAACTAGAAGCCATTAGCCACGATACCCAACCCCCCGCCCGTTATAGCGAAGCCTCCCTCGTAAAAACCCTCGAAAGTGAAGGAATCGGGCGACCCAGCACCTACGCCACTATTCTCGGCACCATTATCGATCGCGGTTATGCCCAAATGCGGAATAAAACCCTGATTCCCACCTTCACCGCCTTCGCCGTCGTCGGTCTATTAGAAAATCATTTCCCCGACCTGGTAGATCCCAAATTTACCTCGAAAATGGAGGAAACCCTCGACGATATCGCCACCGGTTCCGCCCAATGGTTGCCCTATCTCGATCGCTTCTATCGCGGCGAAAAGGGGCTAGAAAGCCAAGTCAAAGAGCGCGAGAGTCAAATTAACTCTAGCACCGCTAAATCGGTGATTTTAGAGGATTTACAGGCAACCATCAAGATCGGCAAGTACGGTCCCTATCTGGAAGTCTCCCGAGGCGATGAAATCCTCACCGCTTCCATCCCCGCCGATTTAACCCCGGCGGATCTGAACCCCGAACAGGTAGAAACCCTGCTGCGACAAAAAACCGAAGGTCCGGACAAAATCGGTCTTCATCCCGACACCGGAGAGCCAATTTATCTGCTCGTGGGTAGTTACGGCCCCTACGTCCAGTTAGGAGATGTCAGCGATGACAACCCCAAACCGAAACGGGCCTCCCTACCCAAAGGAGTCAAACCAGAGGATGTCACCCTCGAACAAGCCGTGGGTTTATTGGCACTGCCACGACTGCTGGGAACCCATCCCCTCACCGGAGGCAAAATTAAAGCCAGTTTAGGGCGTTTTGGTCCCTATGTAGTTCAGGAAGAGGGCAAGGAAAAAGAATATCGTTCCTTGAAAGCCGGCGATGATGTCTTAACTATAACCCTCGATCGAGCTTTGGCTTTATTAGCCGAACCGAAAAAAACTCGCGGCACTCGCGGCTCCACCAAACCACCCCTAAAAGAATTGGGTCAACATCCCGACGACGGGGAATTGGTGGGATTGTACGAGGGTCCCTACGGAGTTTATATCAAACACGGCAAAACTAACGCCAAGATTCCCGAAGGAGAAACCGCCGAAACCCTCACCCTAGAACAAGCTTTAGTCGCCCTAGCAGCCAAGACAACCACTGCCAAGAAAACCACCACTAAGAAAACTACTTCTAGCACCACTAAAAAAACTACTTCCCCAGGTAGTAAAACCGGCAAAAGTAAGACGGTTTAGCGGTTAGTGGTGAGGCAATTTTCTCCCTGGTCAATTCCTCACCCTGATGCGAGGACAAATCTGGCAGATTCGACAAGCTCACTGCAAGCTGGCTTTTTTGTCCTTGGCACCACTTTGACTAGGCTGATCCTAAGTAGGTAGGCGTTAAAAATTATCAGACACCCCCCTTATCAAGGGGGGCAGGGGGGATCAAACCTACCTTATCA
>NZ_JADEVX010000361.1:0-1400 GCF_015207925.1 Microcystis sp. LEGE 00066
GCTCAATTCTTCTATCGTGGTTCCCTGAAAACTTAAGAGTATACATTTCGCTCGCTCTCTTACTTGATGATGTTTACTAGCTCGATAAATTCTCTCTAGCATTTTCTGGCTCTCGGGGTTTAGGTCTCTAATCAATCTCATTGTATTTTCCTGCTACTTCGTTTTTTCATGTATTATACTTCTTAATTTTTTATTTGGGTAATTAATTTTGCATGACTACTTATGATACTTGACAAATTTTTGAACCTACAACGAACCTGTATTCAAGGCTATCGACACCTAGAAAATATCGGTATAGTTTGACCAGTCGAATCGAAAAATCAAAAAGCAATCTGTCCTCGTTGTGGGTTAGAGAGGGGAGCATCTCATTTATGCAAGTGAGTAATTATACTTGTCCCTAAAACTGGTTTCTAGCAAGGCTTTCAAAATAGCTTGACATAAAAACCTGATTTAGAGGTTACAAAGGTGAGATGCTTCCGTTAGAGAGCGATAAACTCCACCAAAATCATCGACATTTAGTCAAAGATTTACCGCTCTCAGGTCAACCAGTGTACCTACAAGTTAATCGTCGTCAATTTAAGTGCGGTAATTGTCAGAAACCCTTTAGCGAAGAGTTAGATTTTGTCGCCAAGAAACGAACCTATACGAAAAGACTAGCCGAGAATATACTCGAACAATTAAAAGAAGGAGATATTTTAAATGTTAGCCGAAGAAATGACGTAACGGAAGAAGAGATTCGGCTCTTCGTTACTTGTTATAGTTCGATAGGGAGGCATAAATTGACTAAATCCTTCTCTGGCAAGAGACTTAATTGATGAGTCCGCTCTAGATAAAAAACAATTGACAAAAATCGCCAAATGCCTTTCTACATAAGGGTTCCATCCCTTATAACCCCCGTTTATTGCATAACACAAACCGAAGAGCCAGAGATTCAAAGAATGATAGAGGACATCGCCGAAGAAATTACAGAGCCAGACCTATCGGAATTAAAAAGACTAGGAATTGATGAAATCGCTCTAGTCAAAGGACAAAAAAATTACTGTGCAGTTTTAGTAAATTTAGATGCGGGAAAACTAATAGCTATTCTAGAGAAGCGAACACAAGAAGAATTGAGGAAAACGCTTACAGGCTGGGGAAAAGAGGTGTTAGAGCAAATTGAAGAAGTCAGCATAGATCTTTGGTTGTCCTATAAAAATTTGGTGAAAGAATTGATGCCATCGGCCGAGGTAGTCGCCGATAGATTCCATGTCATGAAACAAATTAGGGTCTGCTGAAAAAGTCATTGAAAAGTACAGGTCTCTTAATCAATGATTTCACTTAGCTACAAGCATAAGCTTTAGTTGTTGATTAATTTTTAAGTTATAACTTATCCTAATCATTGACCGAGAAAAAGTGCTGTT
>NZ_JADEVX010000194.1:0-7284 GCF_015207925.1 Microcystis sp. LEGE 00066
ACTTAATTTGTCCAGCCAACTGTTTTTTTGGGTGATCGCCTCTCCTCAAAAATAGTTACTTTGTACTATATGCCCATGCCAAAATCGGGGTTAATGCTCTATTTATTTCAAAATGAGAATTGCTGGTCTTTAGTTGTCGTTGGGGAAGATAAACCCTCGACCCGTCAGCAAATTTTAGATACCGACGACCCTGTTCGTCTTCTGTAGCATAATTATTTTTGATAAAACCGCGAGTCCGTCTAATCATATAGAGACGCATTAAGTCTCTCCAGTCGTCAGGAGAGTCACTTTTTTCAAAGGCTGCTAGGGACCTAACCGAAGATTGGTATCTGCGATTAAATTCGATTTCTCCTCCCAGAGATTCTAGTAGTCTTTCGGGACGAATTCCGAGATTAGTATCCTCTTGAATGAATAAACGCAGTTGATTGGACAGGTCAAGATAGTTTTTATTGTAGGGAGTCGCAGTTAAGAGAATACAGCGACTTTCATTGGTGTTAATGTACTCCTGTATCACCCGATAACGTTTACCCTCTCGATTACGCAGG
This sequence comes from Microcystis sp. LEGE 00066, assembly GCF_015207925.1. Classification (NCBI taxonomy): domain Bacteria; kingdom Bacillati; phylum Cyanobacteriota; class Cyanophyceae; order Chroococcales; family Microcystaceae; genus Microcystis; species Microcystis sp. LEGE 00066. Next base: position 546 of record NZ_JADEVX010000194.1, read on the forward strand.
TTATGACTTTCATCGATAATTACTACCCGATAGCGTCGCAGATTGGGTAATTTCTGTATAACCTGACTTAAGGGGATAATTTTCGCTCTTAATTTGTATTTATAGCTGTAATCCTCCCACATAGTCAGGAGATTTTTCGGACAAATAATTAAGATTTCTAAATCGTAGTCTTCCTGCAAAATATGTGCTAGAATGGAAGCGATGCGCGTTTTTCCTAACCCCACCACGTCGCCAATTAGTACCCCACCGCGTCTTTGCACATAACGAGCGGCAATTTTAATGGCCGATTTCTGAAAATCTAGTAAGTCTTGATCAAACTGTCGGGGAATTTTGTATTCCGCTAAACCGGCTCTCGCTTCAAAGGAAAGATGGTAAGCTATTTTTAAATAGATATGATAGGGAGGAATCAGACTTTCCCGGGCCCAACTTTGGTTAATCACCTTGACAATATCCGAGGATATATCCCAACACCAAGCATCAAACCAACGATCATTAAACCACTTTTGTAATTTGGCACAAGCATCGTGATCAAGGACATCAATATTTAATTCTCCCTGCTGTTGTAATCCCGCAAAAGTTAGATTACTACTACCCAAAAATCCCACCGTTGGATTATTGACATCCTGTCGATGAATAAGGTATAATTTAGCATGGAGATTATAGCCTAAAAATAAGCGAATTACTAGCTTCCCCGATTGAATTTGTTTGGCCAAACGTTGCAAAGCTTCCTGATCTCGATTGCTAGGATTCCCCCAAGTTAATTGTTGGCAAAAATCCTGAACAATTTGTTTTCTTAAACGAGCGCAAGTAGCCTTATCTATATTATTTGAGCGGTTTAATAAAGACAGGGATTGCTGTAGTAATTCCTGGGGTGCTTGCTGCATACCAATCAGCAGACGACAACAGGACAAATCACCCCCGAGAAAGTGATCAATATAGGTATCTATGGACTGCCAACCGCGCAAATTAAAATAACCCACGCAAAAATCAGCGCGTTGGGATGCTAATAAACTTTCGCGTAAAATTGGCAATAAATGGGACTCAATATTATCAATAATACGCGGCATATTTTTAATCCGTAGGGTGCGCTCTTCGATAGTGTAAACTAGCGACAATTATGGTGAGTGATTTTGGTTATGGTGGTGGGTTCGATCCCCCCTTCCCCCCTTGATAAGGGGGGGATTTGATAGTTTTTAACACCTAACTACTTAACTGAATTACTTAATCCAAACCGTTTTAACGTTGACAAATTCGCGAATACCTTCCACACTTAATTCCCGACCAAAACCGGAACGTTTAATCCCCCCAAAGGGTAAACGAGGATCGGATTTAACCATACCGTTAATAAACACACAACCGGCCTCAATTTCGGTAATTAAACGCTCAATTTCTGCGGGGTTATTCGTCCAAGCACTAGAACCCAAACCAAAGGGACTATCATTAGCTAAAGCGATCGCTTCCTCGGTATTTTTAACTCGAAATAGTAAAGCCACCGGTCCGAAAAATTCCTCTTTTTCCCCCGGAGAACCAGCAGGAATATCGGTTAAAATCGTTGGTAGATAGAAGTTACCTTTCCCCTCTAAACGTTGACCCCCCACAAGGACTTTACCACCCATAGCGACGGTTTTTTCCACTTGGGCGGCAATTTCCGAGACGATCGATACCGTGGCCAAGGGACCAATATCAACAGTTTCATCAAGGGGATCACCAACTTTTAAAGCTTGGAATTTCGCCACTAATAACTGTTCAAATTGATCGGCGACAGTTTCCATAACAATAAACCGTTTAGCAGCGATACAAGTCTGACCATTATTTAACAATCTTGCCGTCACTGCCGTAGCCGCTGCCGCCTCGATATCGGCACTATCTAAAACGATAAAAGGATCACTACCTCCCAACTCCAAAACCACCTTTTTGATCTGTTTTCCTGCGGCGGCTGCTAAACTCATCCCCGCCGGTTCACTACCGGTTAAAGTGGCGGCTTTTACCCGTTCATCGTTAATTAAATCACTAACGCGATCGGCCCCGATCAAAAGAGTTTGAAAAGCGCCTTTAGGAAAACCGGCTTCTAATAAAATTCTTTCCACCGCTAAAGCTGATTGGGGGACATTAGAAGCGTGTTTGAGTAGGCCGACATTTCCCGCCATTAAAGCAGGAGCAGCAAAGCGAAATACTTGCCATAAAGGGAAATTCCAGGGCATAACCGCTAAAATCACCCCTAACGGTTGATAACGGACAAAACTGCGACTAGCATCGGTGGTAATCGGCACATCTTCCAGATAACCGGCGGCATTATCAGCATAAAAACGACAAACCAAGGCACATTTGAGGACTTCTGCGATCGCTGACTTGATCGGTTTCCCCATTTCTAAAGTCATGGTTTTAGCCAATGCTACTTGATCCCGTTCCAAAATATCCGCCGCTTGCCGTAACCACTGTCCCCGTTTACTGATGGCGGTGCGGCGATACTGCTGAAAAGTTGTCTCAGCTAGGGCCAATTTCGCCGCCAATTCCTCCGAGGTTAGAGGGGTAAAAGTCTTGAGAATTTCTCCCGTGGCAGGGTTAACTGAAGCGATACCCATATCCAATTGTCTCCTATCGAGGGCTATATCTCTAGTTTAGTTCTCCGGTTGTCCCGCTGCTCACACCAATTTGGCAATCGGGATTAGGAGTCAGGAGATAGGTGATAGGGTGATAGGGTTTTGGGGTGATAGGGTTTTGGGGTGATAGGGTGATGAGACAGCTTCCCCACTTCCCACTTCCCACTTCATAATTCATAATTCATAATTCATAATTCTCATCTCCCTAACCCCCAACAGCTAAAACCGATCTATACGGCGCTGCTGACACAATTCGATCGCTAATTGGATCGCCGCTTGCATACTCTGGGCCCTAGCGATGCCAAGGCCGGCGATATCAAAAGCCGTCCCGTGGTCTGGAGAGGTGCGAACAAAAGGTAAACCGATGGTAGTATTAACAGCACAGTCAAAAGCCATTAATTTCACGGGAATTAGACCCTGATCGTGGTATAATGCCAGATATGCGTCCGCGGTTTGCCCTGCACCGCTAAACCAAGCGCGTCCCGGTTCCACCCAAAGGGTATCGGGGGGGACAGGGCCGATTAATTGGGTTTGCGGGCATTTTTGTCCCATTGACTGCAACCAAGGCTGTAACCAGTCTTTTTCTTCCCTTCCCAGTTTTCCCGCTTCGCCACTGTGGGGATTAAGGCCGGATATGGCGATTTTGGGGCGATCGATGCCGAAATCTAGCTTTAAAGACTCGATCAATAGGTCTAATTTTCGGGTCATCAGATCGGGGTTAAGAGCATCAGGAACTGCTCGCAGGGGGATATGGGTAGTGGCGAGGAGAGTGCGTAAGTTATAGCCGGTGTGAGGGGATTTAGCGACGAATAGCATCCCATAAAGGTTAATTCCCGCCATGGTAGCTAAAACCTCCGTTTGACCGGGGAAATCATAACCAGCCAACTGCCAACAGGATTTAGCGATCGGACCGGTGACAATACCGTCAAATTCGCCCTTGAGGGTGCGTTTTATTGCTTCTTGCAGGTAAAGAAAGCTAATTTCACCACTATGGGCATCCCCACGCCCGCAAACGATTTTTTCTTGATTGTAGGGCAAATCGATCAGAGAAAAGCGATCAAGAAGATGGGAATCGTGATAGGCTTTTTCGAGAAGCGTTCTGGTGCCGATTAGAGTAATCTGACAACCGGACGAGATTGGGGAATCGGCGATCGCTTTTAACACCACTTCAGGGCCGATTCCGGCGGGATCACCGACGGGGATAACTAGACGGGGAATAAAAGAGGCGGATTCCATAAATTTTGGCCGTCAATATTGCTAATTCTCCCGATTAATCTCATCGTTGACAATTATCAGGAGGGAATAAATCAGTAAACAATCTTCAGTTTACCTAAAATGTCGGATGAATGCCCCCGCTAAATTTTTTGACAAGACATCAACCTTTGCGGGGGATGAAATCCGACCAGGATATTGACTGCGAAGCACGATTTTAATTCTACCATTTGTAGGTAAACTGTGTTATAATTAAACGATCCAAGGGTCGAGGATTAATCAATGCTAGTCGTAGAAGCCAAGCTAAAAAACGGGACACCAGAACAATATCACCGGCTTGATGAAGCAATTAGGACATCTCAGTTTGTGCGTAACTCTTGTGTTCGTTATTGGATGGACAATAAGGGAACAACCCGGAATGATCTTCAAAAGCTTTGTGCGGTACTAGCTAACAATAAAGAGACACCATGGGTTAATAAATTAAACTCTCAAGCTCGTCAATCGGCTGCTGATAGAGCCTGGCAATCAATTAATAGGTTTTACCAGAATTGTCATGCTAAGATACCGGGAAAAAAGGGGTTTCCTCGGTTTAAAAAGCATAGCCGTTCGGCTGAGTATAAACTAACAGGCTACAAACTATCTGATGATAGACGTAAAATCAAGTTCACTGATGGTTTTAAAGCAGGAGAATTTGATTTATGGTGTAGTCAAAAGACCTTAGTTTATTATTCAGAACAACAGATTAAACGGGTAAGAGTTGTGAGACGTGCCGATGGTTATTATTGCCAGTTTTTGATTGACGTAGAACGGCAAGAATACCATAAACCAACGGGACAAATAACAGGAATTGACTTAGGGTTAAAGGAATTTTATACCGACGCTCAAGGCAATATAGTAGAGAATCCACGTTATTTAAGAAAGTCAGAAAAACGACTAAAAAAAGCACAACGACGATTATCCAAAAAGTTTCGTAAAGGAAAGAAACAGTCTAACAACTATCACAAGCAACGGATAAAAGTGGCTAGACTTCATCTTAAAGTATCAAGACAACGTAAAGACAAAGCAATTAAAGACGCTTTGGCGTTAGTCCAGTCTAATGATTTGGTAGTCTATGAAGCTTTAAAGGTAAGAAACTTAGTCAAAAACCGTAAACTTGCCAAGTCGATTAGTGATGCTTCTTGGTATCAATTCACTGAATGGTTGAATTATTTTGCCAAGATTTATCGGATTGTTTGTGTTGCTGTACCACCACATTGCACGACTCAAGATTGTTCAGTTTGTGGGACGAGAGTTCAAAAAACATTAAGCACTAGAACTCATCAATGTCCCAATTGTCAAACAGTCTTAGATAGGGATCATAATGCAGCAATCAACATTCTTAAAAAAGGGTTGCAATATTTGGGAAATCATCTCAACGGTACTGTTGGGCAAACAGAAACCGACCCAAACGCCTTGGGAGAGTCCGACCTCTGGGTTTTCAGTGGAGACATTGAGAATCTAAGTTGTCTCGTTGAACAAGGAATTTCTAACAGCGATGTGGAAAGAATCCCCCGTCACAGCGTAGCTTGACGGTGGGAGTATGTCAATGTAATCTCATGGCGATAGATAGTAACTTTAGGCAAATTAAATTTTTTAACTTTTCTGTTTTCTTATTGCCCAAATTAGCCAGATTGTTGTAAGCTTATGACCCAACTACAACCCGATATATTCGTCAACAATCGTCCCGATACCGATGGAGACGAGGAAGAAGACTACTTCGATTATTTTTATGATGAACCGGGTAGTGAACCAGGGACATTAATTATCGAACCGGATGCCAAACCCTCGCGGATTATTTTAATTGACTACGATGAAGATAACGCCGTTCGCAAGGTGGATATTACTCCCAATGCTTGCGCCCCCTATATTGGCACAAATACCGTGTCTTGGATGGATATTCAAGGGTTAGGGAGTGAGACGGTTTTAAAACAGGTGGGAGAAATTTTTAATCTGCATCCTTTGTTATTAGAAGATGTGGTTAATGTGCCGCAGCGTCCCAAGTTAGAGGACTATAACAATCAATTGTTAGTGATTTCTCAGATGGTGCGACTGAAAGAAGATGAAAGCGGTTTTGATACGGAACAGGTGAGTTTTGTCTTGGGAAAACGCTATCTTTTAAGTTTTCAAGAGGAGGAATTACAGGACTGTTTTGAGATAGTGAGAGATCGAATTCGCACTTCCCAGGGACGAGTACGGAAATCGGGGGCGGATTATTTAACCTATTTATTATTAGACACGATTATCGATGGTTATTTTCCCGTGGTAGAACACTACGAAGATCGGATTGAGGCGTTGGAAGATATGATCATTAGTAATCCCGATCGAGATACAATGCAGGAAATCTATGATGTCCGTCGGGAATTATTGGCACTGCGTCGCTTAATTTGGCCGATGCGAAATGTCCTACATCTACTCATGCGTGACCATCATGGTATAGTCAGCGATGAAGTACAAATTTATTTTCGGGATTCCTACGACCACGTCATTCAAATTCTGGAAATTATCGAAGCTTATCGAGAATTAGCGGCGAGTTTGATGGATGTTTATATGTCCACTATGGGCAATAAATTAAACGAAATTATGAAGTTTTTAACCGTAATTTCGACGATTTTTATTCCCTTAACTTTTATCGTTGGCGTCTATGGCATGAACTTCGAGAATATGCCAGAATTAAAAGGAGAATGGAGTTATTTCATGGTCTGGTTAGTCATGTTAGCCGTAGCGGGAGGCTTGATTTTCTACTTCTGGCGCAAAGGTTGGTTTAAACCAATTTATTCCCTGAAAGAGGAAGCAAAAACTTAGTTAACGAAGGCAGGAGTCAGGAGACTCCGAGACAGGAGACAGGAGATTATTTCTATTTATTCTTCCCACACCCCACACCCCACACC
>NZ_JADEVX010000195.1:0-7274 GCF_015207925.1 Microcystis sp. LEGE 00066
GTTGGGGTCGTGGCGCCGCCCCCAAACCCCCCGCGCATTAGTTTTTCGGTGGGATGCTTACAGACAGCTGCTGATATATTTGTCATCATCTAAGAGTCACTGATAATTGCTGATTGTCGGTATTTCTGCAAATGTGAGATGCACCCTTGCCTATTGCCTATCTTCACTAGAAAATTAATTTTGCACGACTACTTATATTTATCGATCGAGTGGGGAGAAAGACTATGAAAATCAAATCCTTAGTTTTGCTGATTCTGTTAACCTTGACTACGGTTTTAGGCGCTTGTCAGGGAGCAAAACAAGCCGAGGAACCGAAAAACGTCCCTACCACGGTAGAATCTCCACAAAAAGACGCAGATGACGATGAAGACGGGGAAAATCGGCAAAAAGACGATGATAATGACCAGAATAAAGATGATGACGATGATGATGACGATGATGATAACTAAATCCCTAGCATAAAAAAATCGAGTGAGTCTTAACCCACCCGATCGCCTATAGATTGAAATCAACCTATAACTGTGGTACAAACTGTTCTTTTTCGGGAACGTAGGCGTATTCAGCTACAATCTGCCGGAATTCTCCCCCATCGATCGTTTCTTTTTCGATCAGCAGGTCCACCACTCGATCGATCACTTCGCGATGATCGCGAATAATTTGCCGAGAAATTTCATGGCAGTGTTCCACGATCGATCGCACCTGATCATCAATGCGAGTAGCGACCTTCTCAGAATACTCGGAACGAGTCATCAAACCGCCACCGAGGAACACTTCACCCCCTTGACTTTCTAGGGACAAAGGACCCAAATCACTCATCCCGAAACGAGTCACCATCTGACGGGCCATATCAGAAACCTGCTGTAAATCGCCACCGGCGCCGGTAGTCACCTCATCATAGCCGAAGATTTCTTCCTCGGCCGCCCGACCACCTAAAGCACCGGAAATCCGGGCCATTAACTGCGCTTTCGTGGTTAAACCCTGTTCTTCGTTGGGAGTGAACCAAGTTAAACCCTGGGCCTGTCCCCGGGGAATCAGAGTCACTTTCTGGACGGGATCGTGATCTTTTAAGAGCGTACCCACGATCGCATGACCCACTTCATGGTAAGCGATTAAGCGCTTGCTCTTGCTATCGACTAAAGGAGTACCTTCCATACCCGCGATAACGCGATCTACCGCGTCATCTATCTCTAGGAGGGTAATGGCATCTTTACGACGACGGGCGGTTAAAATTGCCGCTTCGTTCAGTAAATTGGCTAAATCTGCGCCACTGAACCCCGGTGTGCGACGGGCGATCGCTTCGATGGAAACGTCGTTGGCCAGCTTTTTATTGCGGGCGTGAACGTCTAAAATCTCTAAACGACCTTTAAAATCGGGTGCATCGACGGTTACTTGGCGATCAAAACGGCCCGGACGCATGAGAGCGGAATCGAGAACATCGGGGCGGTTAGTGGCGGCAATGATAATAATTCCCGTATTCCCCTCGAAACCGTCCATTTCTGTCAATAATTGGTTGAGGGTTTGTTCCCGTTCATCGTTACCACCACCGATACCGGCACCCCGTTGACGACCTACTGCGTCAATTTCATCGATAAAGATTAAACAGGGAGCATTTTCCTTGGCTTTTTTGAACAAGTCGCGCACGCGAGAAGCACCGACACCGACAAACATTTCCACAAATTCCGAACCGGAAATGCTGAAGAAAGGTACACCCGCTTCACCGGCGATCGCTTTAGCTAACAGGGTTTTACCCGTACCCGGAGGACCAACTAAGAGGACTCCTTTGGGGATTTTGGCACCAACGGCGGTAAATTTCTCCGGTTGTTTGAGGAAAGTGACGACTTCCTGTAATTCTTCCTTCGCTTCGTCAATTCCTGCCACATCATCAAAGGTGATGCCGGTTTTTGCTTCCATCTGGAAACGAGCTTTTGATTTGCCAAAACTCATCGCTTGACCGGGGCCGCCTGGCATATTATTAGAACGGCGGAACAGGAAAAAGAGAGCGGCAATCAGCAAAAAGGGGAAAAGTAGATTACCGAGGAATCCCCACCAAGCGCCGTCATTCCGCATCGGGTGTGCATCGAAACTAATTTTAGAATCGCGTAAACGGGCGATTAAATCGGGGGAATTGGCTGGTAAATCGACCCGTAGGCGTTGTACTCGGTTTTCTAGTTCTGGATCTAGGGCCTGTACGATCGCGGTTCTGCCCCCTTCGTAGAGATCGACGCTAACAACCCTACCACTGTCTAGGTATTCTAGAAAGCGTCCGTAGGTCATGCGGGTACTGGCGGTGTTATTGCCGATATTACTGGTGGCGGTGGCAAAAGTGCCTTGCCAGAGGAAAAAACCGACCACAAGGGCGGGCAATGTCCACAGTAAAATCGTTTTCCAGGATAGTTTCATGTTTGTTTAGTGGTTCTAGGATAAAGATTTTTGCTTAACTCATTTAGCTGTTTTTGTCAAGGATTTTACGTTATTTTTTTGAGATTAATCCCCGCAGCCAATTAAATCTTAACTAAATGTAACGTAATTCTCATAATTCTGACAAGAATGGTGACGAGAGATTTTTTTAGTTCGTTTGTTCTAATAAGAGTCTCATGGTTTCTGCGAGCAGCTGTACTGAATTTAAACTGCATCAAGGTATATACCATATCTATTGATACGAAAATCATCTCTAAAATCCTAGAATTGCTTCTTTTTCCCATATTTGATAATTTTGCTAGATGTAACCAATTAAAGATAGAGTTAGTATCTCAACAAAATTTTTACCCTGATTTGACCTTTATTCACGAGCCAACAGGAGCTAAGTTTGCTGTGGATAGAGATTACTGTTGATGAGGAGAGTGTTTAGTGAAGTTAACGCCACTGGTGCCACCGATTAAGTGTCAAGGAATTAAAACTAAATTGGTAAAAGATGTTAAAAATATTGTGTCTGATCTGAGCTTTGGGCGTTGGATAGAACCCTTTTCTGGATCGGGAGTGGTGGCTTTTAATATTAATCCGAAAAAGGCTTTACTTGCGGACACAAATACTCATATTATCGAGTTTTATAATAATCTAAAAAATCAAGTTATTACCAGTAAAACTGTTAAGCTTTTTTTGCAAGAAAATGGTCAAATTCTTAAGGAGCAGGGAGAAAGTTATTATTATCAAGTACGAGAAAGATTTAATCAATCTCCTAATTCTCTAGATTTTTTATTTCTCAATCGCTCCTGTTTTAATGGCGTAATGAGATTCAATCGGAAGGGACAGTTTAACGTACCTTACTGTCATAAATCAGAACGATTTTCTCAAGCATATATTACCAAAATAGTCAATCAAGTTATTGCCATAGAAAATATTCTTATTAAAACTGATTATAATTTTCAAGTTGCTGACTTTCGAGAGACTTTATCTGATTGGCAAAAAACAGATTTGATCTATCTCGATCCTCCTTATTTAGGGAGACACGCCGATTATTTTAACTCTTGGTCTGAAGAGGATGAAGATTGTTTGGTGACTATTTTAAAGGATATTTCTTGTCGGTTTATTTTGTCCACTTGGCACAGTAATCAGTTTAGAAGCAATCCTTTAATTAAAAAAAATTGGAGTGCTGATCAGTTTTATATCTATACTAAACAGCATTTTTATCATGTTGGTTCCACAGAAAAATTACGTCATCCGATCACCGAAGCACTCATTACTAACTTTAACATTCCCTTGTTGCCAGAGCGAGGAACTGATTTGCAACAACTGTCATTATTCCCATCGACAGCAGAAAATGAGGGAGTGAGAACAGTCTAGAAGATGCCTAGTTGCTAATTCTCACTCCTTACTATTTATCCTTGGCTTTGGCGCAGATGGTCATTAATTTGACGTTTACGCTTTTCTTGGGGGGTAGTGCTAGTAATTTCGCCAAAATCTTCGCTACTCATGGAAAGATGGGACATTATCTTTCTTTTGCGCTCTTTAGCAGTTAATTCCGGTGAAGGAGTTACCGGCGGCGGCACTGCCACGGGTTCCGCTACCACCGGAGGAGTTTCCACAATTGGCAGCGGTTTTTTGGGAATATAGTCAGCACCAGTGGTACTTCTGGAGAGATGATCGAGAATGCGCCGTTTGCGATCGTCAGTAGCCATAAAAATCTTTGCCAGTCTAGTGTGAACTTTTGTAACTATCACCCATTGTCAAACATCCCCATCTCCTTGAGAAGTCAAGGGAGATTTTATTTTCAGCGATTGAAGACATATAATAACCTGCGATCGCATTGATCTGACTGTGGAACTGGGGGTCTTCTCGCCCAAGGTGATAAGATAAAAAACTAAGTCTTTGAAAATATGACAAAGGATTTATCTATCATGACACCCTCTTTAGCTAACTTTCTCTGGAGCCTTGTTTTAGGTGCGGTTATCGTCCTGATCCCCGCCACTATCGGTTTGATTTTCATCAGTCAATACGACAAGATCAAACGGACTTAATTTAATCTAACTCTAAAATGCCCAGACGGATTCCTCTGGGCATTTTAGCTAATTTTGGAACTGGCAAGAGCGATCGCACCGACTACCCGATATCCCTCTGTGCGTAAAACCTGCACAGCTTCCTCGATCGTGGTTCCTGTGGTGTAAATATCATCAATTAAGAGAATCGGCACGGATTTCGGTAAATTTTTTCCCAGTTGAAAAGCCGCTTGCATCGTCCTTTTTCTTTCCTCGGCTGCCAGACTAAATAAGGCTGCCGTGTTCTTAATCCGAATTAATCCGCGACTAGCCAGATGATAACCGGTTAAACGACAAAAACCTTCGCCAATGACTTCTGCTTGATTAAAACCCCTTTCCCTTAACCTTTCCGGGTGGAGAGGGATGGGAATCACCGTCAAACGTTTATCGGTGAGGGGAGGACGAAGCAGCCAAGTTTCCCCCATGCAACTGCCTAGCAAAGAGCCGAGAGCGGGATGGCGATCATATTTCATTTTAGCGATCGCTTGTTTTAATTTACCTTCGTAGCGTCCCCAGATAAACAGGGGAATAGAACCACGCCAGAGAAAAAGCGGGTTATTCTGACGATAGGCCTGTAATTGTCGCCCACAATCACGGCAAAGCTCTCGATCGCTCTGCCGTTGACAAAGAGGACAGGGAGACTTAAGAAATAAAGCGAGAAAAGGTTCGAGCATGGGAAGCAAAAGTTTTAGCTAGATCCTGACTTCCATCGTCAAAAACGGTCAAATAATGGGGATTACTCCGCTCGATCGAAAGACTGATTCCTTGCGCTCCTTCGGACTCTAGATCTTGGAGATAACCCCCCTGATGCTGTTGTGCTTCCTCAAAAGAAGCAAAGGGACCAAAATAGTAGATACAGTGGGGATAAAGGGAGGTAATTTTCAGCCACCAAGGTGTATTATCGTCAGAAATTTTATTTGTCTGCAAGAAAGATAAAATCATGTTCTGGTATTGATAGGGTACAGGGATTGTAGGAATCAAGGACAGGTTTTGAGGAACTTTGCCCCTATAATTCCGATCTGCTGGCCAAAAAGTCGAGCTTTTGGCCAAAGAGAGTCTTTTTATCGTATTAGATTAACAAGGGGATCGGTCGCAAAATCAAAAGAGATTCTAAAAATTCCCCTCAGCCAAGGGGAAGCGGATCGAGATAGGATAGTAAAAAGTTTTTTTGTAGAAAGCTAGGGAGATAAGATAACTATGAGCCAGATCACAGACACAGATAAGAGTCTTGAGGCGATGAAGAATTTTGCCGAACAGTACGCTAGACGTACAAATACCTATTTCTGCAGCGATCTCTCGGTGACAGCGGTAGTAATTGAAGGATTAGCGCGTCATAAGGACGAATTAGGCGCTCCTTTATGTCCCTGTCGTCACTACGAAGACAAAGAAGCGGAGGTAAAAAATACTTTCTGGAATTGTCCCTGTGTGCCGATGCGGGAACGGAAAGAATGTCACTGTATGCTATTTATTACCCCCGATAACGACTTTGCCGGGGAAGAACAGGTAATTTCCCTCGACTATATCCAAGAAGTCCGCGAATCGATGAAGGGGCATTAGTTTAGGGTAATGACAGCCAGCGCTTTTGGGCAAGGAATCGACGAATTTAATCGCCAGCAATTCTATGCTTGTCATGATACCCTAGAGGCTTTGTGGATGGAGTCCGCAGAGCCTGAAAAAACCTTTTATCAAGGCATTTTGCAGATTGCTGTCGCTTGTTACCATCTAGAAAATAATAACTGGCGCGGGGCGGTAATTCTTTTGGGAGAAGGGGTGAGACGTTTACAACACTATCAACCCGATTACGAGGGGATCAACGTGACGCACTTGGTGGGGGAGAGTTTGGATCTATTAAACTTTTTACAGAATCTCGATCCCCAAGCTTTACCGGCAGTGCTAGAAGCGATGAAAAGCAATCAGGAACATCCTCATCCCCACCTCGATCAATCTATCTGTTCTCTGCCGAAAATCCTCAAAAGTCATCCCGTCCTCTAAACAGCTAGATTAGTTAGTCAATACAATTACCTCTAAGTAGGTGGGTGTTAAAAATTGTCAGCACCCCCCTTATCAAGGGGGGATTAAGAGGGGATCAGCGCCCCCCTTATCAAGGGGGGATCAAAGGGGGGATTAAGGGAGGATCAGCACCCCCCTTATCAAGGGGGGATCAAGGGGGGATCAAGGGGCGATTTATCTTCAATTTAATTGAAACCATTTACTTATAGGTGACATTTCTATGAGAGCAAGATCCGCAAAAATCAGGGGATGGCTAGTTGCCCTCGTTTCTACTAGCTTAGTCATGGGATTAGGTACTTCTCCCCTAGTCAAGGCACAGCAGAATATTGTACCCGGTAATGCCATGACAGTGCGATCAGATATTCAAGAGGCAAACTCAAAAACGGGTGTAATTACTGCGAGGGGTAACGTACAAGTGTTCTATCCCGCCCGCAAAATGCAGGCCACTTCTGCCCAAGCTCAGTATTTTAGCCGCGAACGTCGTTTAGTGATGACGGGTAATGTTTATGTTTTGCAGGAAGGCAACAGTATCCGCGCTGAAACGATGACTTATCTAGTCGATGAGGGTAGATTTATCGCTACTCCCCAAACCAGTCAGCAGGTGGAGTCAATTTATTTAGTCAAAGATAACGAAACTTCCCCCCAACCAGCTGCTTCCCCGACACCCGCACCCATACCTTCCCCTTCCCTCCCGGCTGCCCCAATTATTAACCCGCAGTGATAGTCAGGAGTCAGGAGACAGGAGACAGGAGGCAAAAGACAAAAGGCAGTATTCTCCCCACACCCTACACC
>NZ_JADEVX010000196.1:0-7245 GCF_015207925.1 Microcystis sp. LEGE 00066
AGGAATTTAGAGAAGTATTTGAGAAAAATAGGGAGGGGAATGAGGGATTATTTGCCTTGAGTGATTGGCTCAAAAAGGCGATGGCTTACTTTCCTAAAAGCTGCCAGACAATGAGGCGGTGGATTGACGAAATAACTGCCTATTTTGATAACCGAACAACCCAGGGAACAGTGGAAGGAATTAATAATAAACTGAAGGTGATTAAAAGGAGAGGCTATGGATTTAGAAACTTTAAAAACTTTAGTCTTAGATGTTTATTAAATTGGCATTTTGCTAGTTGATTTTACATGGTAAGTTCGGAAGAACCGGAAATCTTTAGCTGGCATAAGTAGAATTTTTCTCAAGTTACTATTTCTATTTTAGGTGGTTTAAGTGCGTTTTAGCTTACTACCGAATCATTACCGCTGGTTTTGTGCTTCTAGAAATTCCACCCGTGCCTGGGTGGACTGCAATTCTTTGACTAATTCCCGATAGACCGAGAGGGGAACCGAGGGGCGACCAGTGAAACTCTGGGGTACTTGGGGGAAATACGCGGAGTAGTGGTTATGAATTGACTAATTTAGGGCTTTTAAGCGGTAAAAATGGCCTACTGGACCGGTTCCGCTACCGATAGCGAGGGAATGCTCAAGGGCGTTAGTAACGTACTCCTTGGCTTTTTTCACCGCTATTTTTAGGTCATCACCCAAAGCGAGGTTAGCCGCGATCGCTGCCGATAGGGTACAACCAGTCCCGTGAGTGTTATTGGTTTCGACGCTTCTGGTCTTAAAAGTTTGCCATTCCTCCCCATCAAAGTAGATATCAACCCCACGCAGCCGGCCTTTCATGGCTCCTCCTTTCACTAATACCGGTGTGGCTGACTTCTGGAAAATAATTTCGGCGGCCGCTCTCATCGTCTCAAAATCATTGATCTCGATGCCACTTAAAAGCTGTGCTTCGTAACGATTAGGGGTAACAATCGAAGCCAGAGGAATTAAACTATTAAAAAGACTATCTATAGCCCGATCATCAATTAATTTGGCTCCTACCCGCGAAACCATAACCGGATCCACCACTAAACTGGTTAAACGCCAGCGCTCGATCGCCTCGGCCACCGCTTCGATAATCTCGCTACTAAACAGCATTCCCGTCTTGACCGCTGACACACCGAAATCCCTGACCACCGCATCGATTTGGGCTGTTACCATTTCTGGACTTAAGGATTCGACGCGCTCGACCCCCAGGGTATTTTGGGCGGTAACGCAGGTAAGGGCGCTGGTGCCATGAACTCGGTGGAAGGCGAAGGTTTTCAAATCAGCTTGAATTCCCGCGCCGCCACCACTATCGGAACCAGCGATGGTGAGGGCAATGGCAGTCATAGGCGGTTAGCGATCAAAAGGACGACGACGTTGCAAGAACTCGGGGATATCTAATCCCGCCGGTTTTGGTGGTTCAGGAGTGGGTGCCGGACTGGGTGCGGGGGTATTGATCACCACCTTGTTACTGGTGGGACGAGAGGGGGATTCCCCAGAAAAACCGGTGGCAATGACGGTAATTCTGACTTCTCCCTGCATTTTCTCGTCAATTACTGCCCCAAAGATGATATTAGCGTTGGGATCCACCACTTCATAGATAATTTCGGCGGCGGCATTGACTTCGTGTAGGGTTAGGTCTTGACCACCGGTGATGTTAAAGACCACACCTTTCGCCCCTTCGATCGAGGATTCCAGTAACGGCGAGGAAATAGCAGCGATCGCTCCTTCCTTAGCCCGAGATTTTCCGGAACCGATGCCGATGCCCATTAGGGCCGAACCCGCATCGGCCATCACTGCCCGCACATCGGCGAAATCCACATTCACCAGACCGGGGATAGTGATAATGTCCGAGATGCCCTGCACCCCTTGCCGCAGCACATCATCAGCGACGCGAAAAGCCTCCTGTAGGGGAGTTTCGGCGGGTATTACCTGTAATAACTGGTTATTGGGGATAATAATCAGGGTATCGACCCGACTTTGTAAACCGCCCACCCCCTCATCGGCCTGATTAGTGCGACGACGACCCTCGAAGGTAAAGGGACGAGTCACAACTCCCACGGTCAAACAGCCGATTTCTTTGGCAATTTCGGCCACAATTGGAGCAGCCCCTGTTCCCGTACCGCCGCCCATGCCGGCGGTAATAAAGACTAGATCGGTTCCTTCCAATGCTTGGGCGATTTCATCCCGGGATTCTTCCGCCGCCTTCTGTCCGATCGCCGGATTGCCCCCCGCCCCTAGGCCGCGGGTTAATTTTGTCCCGATTTGTAACCTCTGGGGGGCGGAGGAGTGGGCCAGGGCCTGGGCATCGGTGTTAATTGCCCAAAATTCGATTCCGGTCACGCCACTGGCGATCATGCGGTTAACGGCGTTACAGCCCCCACCGCCGACCCCGATCACCTTGATCTTGGCGACATTGCTCGGCACGATGCGATTACTACGACTTTCTTCTCGGGGTGTCATCTGTGATTCATGGGGACGAGTAAATAATACTCCAGCATTATTCTGAGAGTAATGATTATCTTCGCTCATAGCTGAACTAGCATAATCGTTACTGTTCAGATTGGGATAGGTGGGAACGATCTCATTAATCGATGTCATTGGAATTGGAACACTCTTAGTACAAGATTCTGTTATTGATTTGATGAATTAGAGATGCACTGTTAACACTATCACTAATATTATGTCGGTTCCAGTATCTACAGTATCAGTTTCTTGTTCATAAAATCATAATTTGGTTTTTTTGCCAATACCTAAAGGGAATAATTGCGGTTATTTACTGATCAATTCCAGTTAATCCCGACCGGTTGCCGTTACTTTGGCAACCCTAGGGGCTGGCTGTGGCTTTAATTGTACAGTGGGAGCATCGGGATTGCTCAGATCAATGTAGATAATTCGCGCTAGAGGTATCTTGGATGACAATTGCCGCGATTGTACGAGAGCGGTTAATTTTTCGGGCAATCTATCTTTATAAAAACCTAAATAGACCTGTCCTAGCTCGGTTTTTAGTACAAGATTACTAGGATTGCGCCAATCGATGGCGGTAATTTTAATGGATAAGTTATCAATTAAGGGATAAATTTTTTGCCACTGTTGTTGATATTGTCGGTCGTAACCAAGCACTTCTAGGCTAGGTAATTGGCTTTTGGGCAGAGTTCGACCATAATAGTTTTGAGGAATTATCGTTCCCGAGGCATCTAAAAAACCTTGCTGTTGATGAGAACGCCAACGGGCAACAGGTTTTCTTTCTTGAATAGAAACAATCACTTTCGGGGGTAATAATTGCCGCTCGATCTTAACGTCGGCAATAGCGGGAATAGCCGCTAATTTTTCTCGTAATTGATGGGTAGGTAATTCCCAGAGAGATAGAGGATAGCTTAATTTCAGCCAAGCGCGAATCGACTCGGGGGACATTAATTCCGTGCCTGCGATTTCCACCTGTCCAGTCTTGGTAATTGTCCAATAGGGTGAAGTCATCCCCCAAGCTAATCCCGTCGCTAAACCACTAACCACCAGAAAGCGACCTAGAGCTTGCCACACCTTCGAGCGCCTTTGGTGGCGCAGGTTTTGTCGTTTTTGTTCCAGGGAGAGGGATGAAAGAATTTGATCGCTCATAGGGAAAATCTCGGACAGTTTTGCTGTTATCTTATACCAAATTTCTAAATTCCTGACAGACATAGAGCTTCTAAAATCCAAGACCATCCCGTTAAATACCCGATAGTGTCAGGCTCTTCGGTTTGTGTTATGCAATGAACGGGGGTTATAAGGGATGGAACCCCTATATAGAAAGGCATTTAGCGATTTTTGTCAATTATTTTCGATCTAGAGCGAACTAATCAATTAAATCCTTTGCCAGATAAGGATTTAGTCGATTTATGCCCCCCTATCGAACCATACCAAGTAACGAAGAGCCTAGTGTCATTAGACCTCTTGCATAATTTTTTTATGGTATGATGTAAGGTTTTGCTTTTTTCTCAATTCTTAGATTGAAGTGGAAAAAAGAATAAAATGTGATCTTAGGTCAGGAAATCATCTATAATTTTGCTATGTTTATTAGCAAAATTATGGATTATCAAAACTTATCAGATGAACAATTCAAACGCCGTTTCGGTGTGTATAAACAAACATATAGAAAGATGGTAGAATCAGTAAAAAGTGTTGAAGCCGACTCTAATTCACCATCTAAAAGGGGGCCGAAACCTAAACTATCTATAGAAGAACAAGTTTTAGTAACGTTAGAATATTGGCGAGAATATAGAACATATTTTCACATTGGTACAAGCTGGGAACTATCAGAATCAACTATATGTCGGATTGTAAATAAGACGGAAAAAATGCTTTTACAATCGGGAAACTTCCGTTTAAAAGGAAAAAAAGCTTTACTCAATCAAGCAGAGATACCGGTCATAACGGTAATGGATGTAACGGAAACTCCCATTGAACGCCCCCAAAAGAAACAGAAAGATTTTTTGGGGGGTAAAAGAGGTTATCATACTTTAAAATCCCAATTAGTAGCTGATCAAAATACCGAGGAAATTATCTGTGTCTTTTGTGGGAAAGGTAGAGGTCATGATTTTAGTTTATTTAAAAAAAGTCGAGTTCGTTTTCATCCTTTAACTACCAGCATAGAAGACAGTGGTTATCAGGGAATAGCTGCATACCATAGTAATAGTTATACACCGAAAAAGAAATCGAAAAATAGAAAATTAACGGCTCTTCTGGTTTCTGTGTGGAAACGAGGTCTATACTGATAGTTTCTTCGACAAAATAGTCCTACAAGTGTTACCCGATAAGTATTTCACGATTCCATAAGCAAAAATTATCACACAAAGTCGAGAAGAGCCAATTAACAGAGTTAGAAAAAGAGTATAACAAGGCTTTAGCCAAAGAAAGGATTATCATTGAACCTATAAATAGGAAACTCAAAATCTTTAAAATCTTATCCTGTAAATATCGGAATCGTCGTCGAAGATATAGTTTAAGAGTTAACTTGTTGGCGGCTATTTATAACTGTGAGTTAGGGATAGGTATAGCAGCTTCTTAAAAGTTGCCTAAAGATTAATCAAGTCAAGGAGAATTTATTCTCAATTTTTATAATTGAGATAGTTTGTGCCGCTTAAATAAAGAGGTTTTGATAACCAAATTAAAGCAGCTCTAAAGAGTTTTGAGTTAAAAGTTAAACTTCAAGTTTTCATTCAGGACGAATGTACTGATTAACTAATTTTCCCAAAAAAATTAGTTAACCCATTATTATAACATATAATTAATTTGCAAGAGTTCTATTGGATAAACGATTTAAAAGAGCATCAAGTTTATCTCTTAAAGCATCAAGAGATTCAAAAGTTTCCCATGCCAGAAAATTTTTCAGGTACAGCCAAACTCTCTGTTGCGGGGTTAACTTCAGGACAACAAGAAGGTTGATAAAACAAGATAATATTGTCGGGAATTTCTAAGTGTCCCGCCATATGTGCAGGAGCGTTATCTACTTGTAAAATATGTAATTCATTGGGAAAAGCTTGCGATAGTTGTAATAGATATTCTCCGAAACAATCCCCATCTAAATGGGAGAATTCATAGAAGAAGCTTCTGCCCTGTCGAGGCTTTACAGCCCCGTACAGCCAAAAGCATTGGAAGTTATATTAAAAATTACCAATCGGCTTAACTCCGAAAAGAGTTATTGGCTCTCCCAGGTTTGGTGGGTAAAATGTATTCTAAGATACATTCCTCCTAGCGAGGGGGTGGAACTAACCACAAAGACACAAAGAACACAAAGATCGATCGATCCTATGTGAGTTAAACTTATCACACAGAACCTAGAAGAGCCAGTTATTTTATTCCGAGCAATAGTGTGACAACCAAATCTACTTTTATCCTCGCACCAAAAACTTACTTTCTCGTAACGCTTTACTTTCTCGCTTTCCCTGTCTAGTAAAGCTTTTAGTCGTTTAGATAAGTTCGCTTTAAACTCATCTACTTCGCCAGGCAATTGTCTCGGATTTCCTGGTCTAGGTACTTTTAATTGAGCTTCCTAATTCCTGTCTAACGAGACGATAAACTGTTGTATAGCTGACGGAAATTTCTCGAACGACCGAGAGCCAAAAATAAATCTCTTTATAGCTGGTAAAACCCACTGGGTCTTTTAATTCGTTTTGTAAAAGAGCGACTTCTTCTACCAAAATCTTTTTCGGTCTTCCTGGTGGTTTTCCTTCAGATAATAATCGATCAATTCCTCCTTTTTTTGTAGAAACTTAACCAGCGATGGATTGTTCTTTCCCCTCGTCCCATTAATACCACTAAATGGCGAACCGTCTCTACCTCCCCCATCTTCAAAAAATATAAGGACTGTACTTTAGCGTAGGCTAAACTACTTTTTTGTTGTTTCATTAATTTTTTTAAATCTTCTACTGACTCAACAATATCAATTTTGGGTACGACCGGCATCGTCAATTTATCCACTTAATAATCTTTTCTATAAGTATGCCATAGTTTTTGAAATTTGGTATTAGGGTTTGCGGCAAAAAGTCATTGAAAAGTACAGGTCTCTTAATCAATGATTTCACTTAGCTACAAGCATAAGCTTTAGTTGTTGATTAATTTTTAAGTTATAACTTATCCTAATCATTGACCGAGAAAAAGTGCTGTTTTTCCATTTCAGACATAAAAAAGCCCAAAAAACCTGCCTCAACAGGTTAGAAAGATTCATGACTAAAAAAGTAATAGCAATCGCTGAAAAGGAAGTATGAGGAAGTTTAGCCATCACTTTACCTAAGCTAAATCTTCTTTTCCCTTGTCCAAATTTGCCCTCTATACAATTCCGAATCCTCTCATCATCGGTAGCTTGTTTCTTTTGTTCTTTACTAACATTTTTGGCTGGTCTTCCTAATGGGGGATCACTGATTCTGATTCCCCTTTCTTTACACCAAGATCGGTTTTCTCTGGTTCGATAAATTTTGTCCACATGAACTGATTCTGGATAGTATCCTGTATAGTCATAATAAGCTTCTATTTGTGCTTTTAAATCTCCTGATTCATTAAAGTTATCCCAACTAATCCGGTCTAAAAATATGTAACCATCTATACAGCTTGCTGAGAATTTGGCCCCAAATTCTACGGGTTTTCCAGCTTTTCCTCTGACTATCGGACGGATATGGGGTTGAGTTAAGCTGACAATTCTGTCTTCAATACTCTGTTTGTTATTTTGGTACATCCAGAGTTGTTGGCGAGCAACTTCTGTGAC
>NZ_JADEVX010000197.1:0-7194 GCF_015207925.1 Microcystis sp. LEGE 00066
GCTTTGGTGTTGGGGCGGACGGAACTTTGTCCGGGGGCGGAGGTGGCGGTTTCGGTGATGTTGCCCATGCCCACCGAGTGATGATTCCTTCCGGAGAGCAAAGCCGCACGACTGGGAGAACAGAGGGCAGTGGTATGAAAACGGGTGTATTTTAACCCAGCCGCCGCTAATCGCTCGAAAGTGGGGGTATTGCAGGGACCACCGAAGGCACTAGCGGCTCCAAAACCCACGTCATCGAGCAGCACGATCAGCACGTTGGGGGCGCCGGCCGGCGGTCGGATATCTCGAATCGGGGGATAGTGGGTGTCGGGATTCTTGGCATCATAGGTGGTTAGACCGAAGGGGGTCAAGTCGGGAATCGGTAGAATTTGGCGTTGGATCGGTTTGTCTTGGGTCATCTTGAGGGTTCCTTTTAAATTTGCGATCGAGAGGTGAAAATCGGAAAAATCGGCTATTTCGTTGACAACGGCAATACATGATCGCATTTTTAAAGTTTAATCAATAAGATGACGGCGTTGCCGAAGGCACTGCGTTCTCGAAGAGCGGCGAAGCCTAGCAGACAACAATAATTTGATTTTCTTAGCCAATTGATTAAAAGATTTTTACTTTCTGGTGAGATATTTCCTAAACGTGCATTGATTACAGATGATTCGACACTTGTTAATCGTCCTGGCGGAATTAAAAAAGCCACTTTAAGTCCAGTAGTAATATAGTCTATTGTGATATATGATTAAATATTGAATTATTAAATTATAGCAGTTTTCCTCAGAATGAGGTGTGGGCAAGGAGCTTAAACCCTTTGTTGGCAAAACTTGTCGATACCTCAGTAACGTGAAAAGCGCTATATTAAATGTTAAATATGGCCTAGCATACAGTTTTTCTCAGGTGATCCCAGAAAGATTAAGGATAAACCACAGAGACAGAAAGAACACAGAGAGGAAGACAGATTCGAGCGGTAAAACTTATCACTTACATTCCAGCAGAGGATGTCAGCTTGTTCCAAATTCAGGCGTTGAGAAGTTTATGCCACTTTTCTGATCGTAATCAATAATAATATGCAGGGGTTAATTAGGGCTTGCTGAATAAATCTAAAAACCTTGTTGGATAAGACTTTTAGACTTTTTTTCCCTCAAAAAGTGCCAGACATGGCGGGGATCGGGGGCAAAATTCCGGGACTTTTTCCCTGAAAATTAGGCAACTGACTACCTCAAAATCGGTAAAACCCCACACCCCACACCCCACACCCCACACCCTGCCACCACCGAAAAGCTTTTTCAGCAAACCCTAATTATTGCTACTATGGCAAGAGTGCCTCTCGTCTGACTTCCAGCAGAAGTCTGTTGATAGCTTCGGGAATTGTCAAAACCGAGATGTAGTTACTCATTGAACACCACAAAGGCTAAAATTATGAGCGATTTATCCCTATCCGAACAGATTAACGCGGAACTTCTGGCAATCCTGATCGAAGAAGAAGTCACCTATCCCTGGGATGTAACCGCTGTTGAGAGTCATGATCCCTTAGACGTGACGGAAACGCCTTTTTCTCTGTGTGAAGGACTAGAAGCGACGGCGATCGAGGCACAATCTCATAGATTCTTTAGCAGTTTACACCAAAAATTCCCGACAGTTTCCCTTTCATCCCGGTCTAATATCTTTGATAAATTTGCCTCTTTACTGCCAGCCGAACATTTAAATCGTCTAGTAGAAAGTGCTGAAAATCTAGTTAATAGTCAATTAGATAACTTCGATCGCCTTGTTGTTTGTCTTAGCGAGCTTTTTCCCCAATGGTCTCCAGAAGATTTACAGGTTTTTGCCCGTCCCTACGCCTATACTATGCGTAATGGCCAGAGCAAAACCACTATAGACACCGAAGATTGGCAAAGTCTTTCCGAAATTGAACAAATTCGCCGGAGTGCAGCCATCGCCAGCCAGATTTTCCGCGACTTGTCTTCCCCTGAATAGTCATCTCGTTATCAGCTGCACTGCATTGAAACTGCCTATTAAACCTCCACCTAATATTATAGTCATTTCAATTAGGATTGAGAATATCAATGCCAGAGTTCATAAGGTTTCAACCAGTCTAGACTGTATCAGAATTATCTGAAATGACTATATCTTAAGACTAAAAGTTTTTCTAGTTAAGGAATCTAAGCAAATAAAAATGATTTTAATTGTTTCATATTTTTTCAGTGAAATTGAATTAGCAACGATAGATACACATTTCAGCTTAGAACTACTTAGTTAGTACAAAAGCTAAAAGCAAGCTGTGATGGTTCTTCGGTTTGTCTTATGCAATAGACGGGAGTTATAAGGGATGGAACCCTTATAGAGAAAGACATTGGGCGATTTTTATCAATTGTTTTTTATCTAAAGCGAACTAATCAATTAAATCCCTTACCAGATAAAGATTTTGTTGATTTATGCCCCCCTATCGAACCATAACAAGTAACGAAGAGCCGCTGTGATTGGGTTATAATTTTTGGAGATGTCTATTAAATATTTTAGTACAAATGCTCAAACTCTCTCTTCCCGCTCCATCTCCCCTTTCTCCCGTCTCCCCTTACCGATTACTGTTTACCGATCACTAAAAAAACCCCTACTCCCAATTCGGAGATATTGCTAGGGAAAAACGAAAAGTGCTGCCTTTACCTAATTCACTTTCTACCTCCATTTGACTTTGGTGTAATTCCACTAAACGACGGGTAATCGCTAAACCAATACCACTACCCCCAGAATAACGGGAACGAGAACGATCGGCCCGCCAAAAGCGATCGAAAATAAAGGGTAAATCTTCTGCTGCGATGCCGATTCCTGTATCGATAACGGCAATTTGTAGGCGATTTTTGTCCCTTGTCACTTGCAGGGTAATTGCACCATGATCGGTGTAACGAATGGCATTACCGAGCAGATTAACTAAAATTTGTTCGAGGCGATCGGGATCGGCCATGACAGATGGTAAATTGGGGGGACAATCTAACTGTAAAGTCGGTCCATCTTCTAATAATTGATCGGCAAATTTTTCGATAAGAGAATTTAACAAAGTTAATAAATTAACAGGTTGCAGTTTAATCGAGAGATAACCAGATTCCGCTTGCGATAGCTCCTGTAGATCGTGGGTTAAACGTTCTAACCGGCGGGTTTCTTTCACTAATTTCTGATAAAGTTCTGGATTAGGTTCGATCGCACCATCGGCTAATTCTTCCAGATATCCCCGTACCACAGTTAAAGGGGTGCGTAATTCGTGGGTAAGATCACCGATTAATTCCTGGCGACGTTTTTCCACATCGGCTAAACTAATCGCCATCTGATTAAAACTGATGGCTAATTGATTTAATTCTGGGATTTCGCTTTCTGGAACTCGCGCCGATAAATCCCCTTCCGCAAAATTTTTAGTGATTTGTTTCATTTGTTTTACCGGTTTCATAATGCGTTGAGAAACCAAAAAACTCAGATAACCAGCTGCACTTCCTCCCGCAATAAATGACCAAATAGCACTACTATCCCAAGCCGTCTCAAAACCCCTAACCAAGAAAGTTCTTGCCGAGCGCACGGTAAAAAATCCCTGCCTTTCTAACTGTTCCAAACGCAAAACAAACATTCGGGGAGAAGATAATTTAGCAATGATAATAAAGCTACTCAATCCCACCACCATAACGAGGAGATGGGATAAAAATAATCTGGTTCCTAAGCTTAATTTTGGTGGCTGCATATTTGGTAAAAAACTCTATTTGTCGTCAATATTATTAACATTGTTTATCATAAAGATGAAGTATAACAGGATTGGGCATCGACGACCGACTCCCGAAAACAAAAACTTTGTACCTCACCATTAAGATAACAGCCATATATCCGGCTACAGCATCATAAAGAACTCTATCGGGTTCTTCCTGTGGAAGAATCTCCCCTTAAGCCATGCTGTGAGGGGAGAATAGGTCAAAACCTAACTTTTTGCCGCTCTATGCTATGGTATCAAGATGCGCTACTCTGTTAGGAGATGATTTTGCTTGAGTCATCTGCTCAAAGTAGCGTCTGTTTTTTTTAACCCTTACCCCCAAAAGAGAATCTTTTCTGTATGCTAGAGGCTAATAATCAGGGAGAGAATCAAATATTTCTCTATGAAGTTGTTTTTTCCGGTTCTTCTGGCTCTTTGCCTCAACGCTTCTCCCGGACAGTCCTGCGAGTACCTAAAAGCCGCATGAGTCAAGAAACACAGCGCCTCCTGCGCCAAGGTGCCAGGATTCTCAGTATAAAGCCTCTTGACCCAGAAATTGTCTCCATTAAGCCTAGTTTACCACCTCAACCCTGGTGGATAGAGATCACCACCACTCAGCCGAAATGTCTCTATTATTTCGGTCCGTTTGAGAGTTTTTCTGAAGCTTTATCCCATCAATCCGGTTATATCGAAGACCTACAATCGGAATCTGCCGTGGGGATTAACAGCGAAATTAAACAATGTCAGCCCGAGGTTTTAACTCAAGAATATTTTTAATATATGGTATCTAATTATACAGATTTTTAGGAATAGTTAGTCTCCTTTTGTTTTCGTTGAATAATGCCTTCACCTTCACAGAATTTACAGGGGACGGATTCATTCTCTGTCTCTAGATAGATTCTTCCTTTGCCTTGGCAGTGGGAACAGATAACTTTTTCTTCCCACCAATAATTCTCTAAAAAAGCCTCATCGGTAATATAGGTAAAATCTTCAAACATTGGCTTGTCCTCTTATAGTTCAGATAGCTTAATCTGGGTTCACCTTTCAAGCTGAGAAATTGAAAATCGGTTTTACCCCCATAGTAAAAAAGATCGGGTTCATTCTCTTGGAAACTTAAATTACTTCATATTTATTCATATTTATTCATATATAATGAGTGTTCACTATCAATCTTTGCTAAAGCGGCAGGGCCTGAGTGTATCATAGCAGACATGGCAATTAACGACCAACTATACTTTAGACGTTCATAATTTGAGATTTATTCAACTTCTGAAATGGTAGAGTAAGCAAGGAATTCAGTTCTTTTTTATGTTTCAGATGGGCATCATTCAGACATTCATAAATAGCTGAAGAAAAGTCAGAAAAGTTTTCATAATATTTAGGGTTGGCTGAATAAATGTGAAATGTAGGTAAGGTAAGGGTTTTGTGGCTTTTCTCGCCAAACAGGTGCAAGATTTTGAGAGAATCGTGCTTCCAAACCTTGCGTTTTCATCGGCCCGCGTCCTGTAGGGGCGAAGCATTTGGGCAATAACCTATCGGTGAAACCGGAGATTTCCTATCCGAATGCTTCGCCCGTACTTTTTGCCGCAAACCCTATTTAGTATTACAATCGATCGGATTTCGCGGATCTGAGTTTTTGTCCCTTTTGAGTTTGTCGATTTCTCGTTTATTGGCTTCCCGGTCCGCAGCCACCCATAATTTTTTATCTTTATCCCACTTGGCTTCCGTGTATATTGCCCTTTCCCAAAAGCAGGCCGATTTAATTTGTTCTGGATAAAGATCCTCGGCTCGGTTGAGGTTGGCTCGGTTGAGGTTGGCTCCGTTGAGCTTGGCTCGGTTGAGCTTGGCTCGGTTGAGGTTGGCTCGGTTGAGGTTGGCTTCGTTGAGGTTGGCTCCGTTGAGAATGGCTCCGTTGAGCTTGGCTTCTTCGAGGTTGGCTCGGTTGAGGTTGGCTCGGTTGAGGTTGGCTCGGTTGAGGTTGGCTCCGATGAGCTTGGCTCCATTGAGGTTGGCTCGTTTGAGGTTGGCTTCTTCGAGGAAGGCTCCGTTGAGGTAGGCTACCCAGAGTTTGGCTCCGTTGAGGTTGGCTCCGTTGAGGTTGGCTCCGTTGAGGTTGGCTACCCAGAGTTTGGCTCCGTTGAGGTTGGCTCCGTCGAGGTTGGCTCCCTTGAGGTCGGCTCCGTTGAGCTTGGCTCCCCTCAAATTTGTCCGACTTAAATCAAGAATTTTAATTTTATTAGGGTCAGTTGTTTCAGCCAAATTATCCCCGGCTTGGTCATTCTCAACTTTACGCCGGCCGATTACCGTTAAAGCGGCCTGAACTGGAATACTCACGGAAGGAAGCTTTTCTAGGGCTTTCTCTCTTGCCGCCGGCTCCAGTTGTTGAATATTCGAGGGAATGGGGGAATTTTTACGAATGTAGGAAGTCAGCACTTCCATAATTGTCCATTGATCCTTGGGGGAATCTTTGGCAATTCGCTCTAGGGAGTAAATGCCGCCAATTACCACCTCCTCTTTAGTATTACCGATTTGCTCGACAGCTTTCGAGAAGCGCTCGGTAATAAGACGTTGCTGAGTCAGTTGTATTTCTGCTTGAGAATTGAGATAATTGACAAAAAGCCCAATTCCTGCCGAAAGGGTAGCAATTAATCCCAGGGCAGAAATAATCGTTTTGACCACATCAATGGCAAAGGTGCGGCTGTCTTTGTCTTCACGGGCAAAAAGCCCCGGTATTTGCTGAAATAGCCAGAAGGGAAAGATTAGCAGTTTCCAAGCAACTCTGACAAGAGACTGGAGCGATAGCAACAATCTTTTAATTAGCCTTTTTCCCCGGCGATAGGGCATCTTTAGATTCCAAGCAAGAATCGCTCTGGGATGTTGGCTCAAATATTCTTTCGCTTGCTGCCAGTCATCTATCTCACTGCCTTCTTTGCCCGATGCCAGCCGTTTTTGATAAAACTCGTGAGCCTTAATCTGGTGCAATTCTAAAGGAATTCGTGGTGATTTTTTCGGAACCATGCAGTGTTTTCCCCGCCAATAGATGGATTGTGCCAAGGGACTGAGGGACTGACAAAACTGTTTTCGAGGCCGGTTGAAAAGAAGTAAGTAGGTAGCCGTTAAAAGTTGTCAGATGCCCCCCTTATTAAGCTATCCATTAGTCAGATCTTTCTTAACAAAAAGAGAAGAAACTTAAAAAAAGGGGAAACGATTGATAGGTATAGTTTTGAAAGAAGGAATTAAGGTGGAGGTAAGCAAAAAAATGGAGAAATGGGCAGCCCAAGAATTACAATATGCAGACCTAGGGGACACCAGAAGAAAGAAAAGGTTAATCAGTATCGTAGAAAACTTGGCCAGTCAACCTAGTACAAGTGTGCCACAAGCTTCGGGAAATCTAGCCGCAGCGAGTGCCACCTACGACTTTTGGAATTCCCCCTATTTTCACCCCTCAGATATAATTGCCGCCCAAGCTAAAAGTACAGTAG
>NZ_JADEVX010000021.1:0-38114 GCF_015207925.1 Microcystis sp. LEGE 00066
GTGTTGGGTGTGGGGTGTTGGGTGTTGGGTGTTGGGTGTGGGGAGATGGGGAATTATGACTGATAACTGATAAGTACCTAAGCAAAATTAATTACACATATCTAACCCCCCCCTTGCCTCTTACCTCTTGCCTTTTGCCTTTCTTCACTAGGAAATTTATTTTGCACGACTACTTAACTGATAACTGATAACTGATAACTGATTACTTCCTCAGTAGTTCTTCGGCATTTTGCAGGATTTCGAGGACTTGTTCGGCACTAATCAAGCGTTTTAGCACCACTTGCCCGATGGTGGGGACAGTATCAGCAATTTCGGCACTCTTGGGGGCAACTTCCACCATAATCACGGCTTCTTCCACCTTATAAAGCCATAAAACCTGTTCTCCTTCCAAAATACCGATATTTAATCGCTCTATCTGCGGTGGTCGTCGCCAACTACTCGCATGGTCCCACAAACCCCCAAATTCCCACACCCGTCCTATTGTCCAACCTGCCGTTAAGAAAAAATATTTCACTTTGTTACTCAATCTAGAATCAATCTCTAGCTTTCTGGCTTAATTAGTTTTCAGCCGTCAAATTTTATCAGCTTTTTAGCCCCCAGCCATCAGTCAGAAAAGGCAATAGGCAATGGGCAATGGGCGGCTTTGTTCTCCCTGGGTGCATCCCACATTTGCAGAAATACCGACAATCAGTAATTATCAGTTGGATGAAACGGACTATCTGCTTTCCACAGAAGCTAACCGTCAACATCTCCAAGAGGCAATAGAATCTCTTAAAAATCCTGATAGTTATATTTATGTAGATGCTGCTAACTTATGAGGAAAGTCGCCTTTCTAACCCGAAGTTTTGATGAGTTTAACCAATAGGCGATCGCAGACAAGAAAGTTTACGCTAAAATTGTCAGCCTTATTAAAGATGTTCAAAGAGAGCCTTTTTCTGGACGAGGAAAATCAGAAGCATTAAAACATGAACTATCAGGATTATGGTCACGACGAATTACAAAAGAACATCGCCTAGTTTATAGCGTGTCTGATTATGACACAGAAGCTAGAACCTCTGGAAATAGACCTCTTGCAAAAGTCTTAAGTTGATCCTTGTACAGCAACATTTTTGAAGATTATCAACTACTAATAAATAATTAACTGAAAGTCCCTCCCATTATTGTTTTTATCGTTTGTTTTCGGATTTATGCAAGAGTTCTAATGCGTTGCAAGGGAGTTCCTTGCAACGAGATAGAAATGAGAAGAACCCTTTACTGATTAATTTTTCACAAAAGTAAATTTACCATTTTTACCATCGGCATCCATTTTAATTTGTGCCACGGAGAATTTATCCTGAATGATTTCCCCTTCGGGAGTAAAAGCAATATCTCCCAGGACAGTCACATACTTACCCGCTAAAATTTCCTGATTTAATTGTTGGCGAATTTGTTCGAGGGAAAGTGTACTGAGTTTATTTTTATCATCTACCCGTTTTAGGGCCTCGACAAAAACTTGAATTCCCGTAAAAGCTTGAGCGGTAAATTGGGGCGGTGCTTTTTTATTTTCTGCTGTATAATCGGCGACAAAATCCCGATTAATAGGATTATCTAATTCCGGGTTATAAGCTTGAGCGATGAGAATACCATCACATTGAGCTTGACAAACTGGGAAAATATTAGAAGTATTTAAACCATTGCCCCCAATAATTAACCCCTGATAACCTAATTGTCGCAACTGTTTGACTAAATTTCCTCCGTCAGCAACCAAACCAGAAATAATCACTAAATCCGGTTTAATATTAATAGCGGCGGTGGCTTGGTTTTGAAAATCTGTATCGGTGGTTTGGAATTTCTGCACGGTGACAATATCAAGATTTAAAC
The DNA here is from genome assembly GCF_015207925.1 of Microcystis sp. LEGE 00066. NCBI lineage: Bacteria > Bacillati > Cyanobacteriota > Cyanophyceae > Chroococcales > Microcystaceae > Microcystis > Microcystis sp. LEGE 00066. The sequence continues at coordinate 1,861 of NZ_JADEVX010000021.1, forward strand.
TCTTTAGGGTTTCTTGAAAAGTTTCCGTTTCCGATTTACTAAAAGCATCATTTTGGGCAAAAAAGACAGCCACTTTTTTAATCTTGGGATCGATTTTTAAAGCAGTTTTAACCGCATTGGGAGCGACCACAGCCACAGGAGCGGACACCCTACCTACATATTCACCGATCTGGGGGATACCTTTAGCCGTGTTAGACGGGCCGAGAATGGGAACTTGAGCTCGGTCGGCGATCGGACTAGCGGCAAAAGCTTGCTGGGACAGGGACGGACCGAGAATACCCACCACCTTATCTTGAGTGATTAGGGTATTAATGGCGTTGATCGCCCCCTGTTCATCCCCGGCCACATCCTGGATAATAACTTTAATCGGTGTTCCATTGACTCCGCCCTTTTTATTAAAATATGTTTCAGCCATCTTGACACCGATCACCTGTTCCTGTCCCAATAGGGCGAGATTGCTGCTTTGAGCTAAAGCTGCACCGATGGGAATAGCAGCAGTGGCGGCGTTTTCTGCCGGACTGGGGTTAGTTTGACTGGTGGGAGTCCCGGAATTACAGGCCACCACTAGACCAAAAGTGACTAGGGATAGTATTAAGGGGATTAATAAACGTTTTCTGAGCATCTTAACTCTCCGGGGACTGATATTGTTGATGACACTATTATTTCGCTAATCGGGTTGATTTCAGCGATAATTCTCGACGCGATCGAACAGGATTTTGCTCCCTTAGCGCCTTTTGTTTCCCCTAATTTTGTTGATTAACCTCCCCGTCTCATACTAAATCCTGTTTAAAAAGCATAGGAGAGTGGGGTGCAGGGTGTAGGGTGTGGGGAGAAGGGGGAAATAATTCATAACTTGAGAGTTAATCACACTATTGAAAACGGATTTGGTCTCACCTCCGTTTTCAGAAAAACGATTTGCCTTTTCTGGTTCTGTCGCCTAACCTAGGAGAGTGGGGTGTAGGGTGTAGGGTGTAGGGTGTGGGGAGAAGGGGGAAACAATTCATAACTTGAGAGTTAATCACACTATTGAAAACGGATTTGGTCTCACCTCCCTTTTCAGAAAAACGATTTGCCTTTTCTGGTTCTGTCGCCTAACCTAGTAGTTAGGGAATTTATTATCGCCCTTCCCGTTCACAAACCCCAGCAAGCGAAAACATCCATTTAAGATTATGACTAACCCCGTTATTCACGCCTTTTTCCTCGGACGAGCGATCGCTGAAGTGGTCAGTGAACAGCTAGAAGATGCGTTTACCAACGCTTTAAGCGAATTAGGCAAATTTGATGCCGAACAACGGGAAAACCTGCGGCAATTCGTCGAAGAAGTGCAAATGAGAGCCGATCGAGCTATGGAAAAGGGAGTATATACTGGTACAGACTCCAGTGGTTCCTCCAGTGCCGATGTGCAGGAAAACATCGACGAAATGCGGGCTGAAATCGCCCAATTGCGCTCGGAACTAAAAAACTACCGAAATTAACCAAAAACCCTCTTTTAGTCGCTTTAAAGCCCCAAAAATTGCGTGTCAGCCCTTCTACCCGTCCCCGTTACCCTAGAGTTAAACCCAGCAATGCCGGCCCTCCAAGTCGCCAAAAATAGCTATCGTTGGAATCAAGAAAACTATTCCATCAATCGTCGTCGTCTAGATATTTGGCGATTCGTTCTGACTGTACTTTATCAATTCTGGCTCAACGGTAAAAAATGGAGCTATAACGGCAGCTATAGCGAGGAAAAACTCGCCAGCAGACGCAGAAAACAAGCCGCTTGGATTCGGGAAACCATGCTAGAATTGGGACCGACTTTTATTAAAGTCGGTCAACTGTTCTCCACCCGGGCCGATCTTTTTCCCCTCGAATATGTGGAAGAACTCTCGAAACTACAGGATCAGGTTCCCGCATTTACCTACGAACAGGCCAGCAAAATTATCGAGGTATCCCTCGGTAAACCCCTCAATCAACTCTTTAAAAGCTTTGATCCTATTCCCCTGGCAGCCGCTAGTTTAGGACAAGTTCACCGGGCCCAACTGAAGACCGGGGAAGATGTGGTGGTCAAAGTCCAAAGGCCCGGATTGAAAAAATTATTTAGTATCGATCTGACCATCCTAAAAAAAATCGCCCAATACTTCCAAAATCATCCAAAATGGGGTAAAGGTCGCGATTGGACGGGTATTTATGAAGAATGCTGTAAAATCCTCTGGGAAGAAACCGATTATCTCAACGAAGGTCGTAACGCTGACACTTTTCGCCGTAATTTTCGCGGGGAAGATTGGGTGAAAGTACCGAAAGTCTATTGGCGCTACACCGCTCCCCGGGTTTTAACCCTAGAATACCTCCCCGGCATCAAAATCAGTCATTATGAGGCCCTAGAAGCGGCCGGACTCGATCGCAAATTGTTGGCTAAACTAGGGGCAAAAGCCTATCTAATTCAACTACTCAATAACGGCTTTTTTCACGCGGATCCTCACCCTGGCAATATTGCCGTTGATAGTGATGGCTCCCTAATTTTCTACGATTTCGGCATGATGGGACAAATCAAAACCAACGTGCGCGAAAAATTAATGCAGACTCTCTTGGGAATTGCCCAAAAAGATGCCGATCGCGTGGTCACTTCTCTGGTGGATTTAGGAGCATTAACTGCTAATGGTGATATGGGAGCAGTGCGGCGATCGATCCAGTATATGCTCGATAACTTCATGGATAAACCCTTTGAGGAGCAATCCGTAGCCTCTATCAGCGATGATCTCTATGAAATCGCCTACGATCAGCCTTTTCGCTTTCCCGCTACCTTCACCTTCGTCATGCGGGCATTTTCTACCCTAGAAGGGGTAGGCAAAGGACTCGATCCCGAATTTAACTTTATGGAAGTGGCTCAACCTTTTGCCCTGCAATTAGTAAATGATATGACAGGAAATAATGGCAGTAATATCCTCGATGAGTTAGGACGACAAGCAGCCCAAGTGAGCAGCACCGCCCTGAGTTTACCCCGACGCATCGATGATACGATCGAAAAATTAGAACGGGGTGATATCCGTGTCCGGGTACGTTCGAGCGAATCCGATCGACTTTTGCGGCGATTGGGTATGATTCAAATGGGAACTAACTACACTTTACTGATAAGTGCTTTGCTGATCTCAGCGACGCTTCTATTCGTCAGTGGTTTTGGTTGGTTAACTTTAGTGCCGATGGCGATTTCCCTGCTGCCGGGGATAGCTCTTGTGAGACTCTGGCGAAAAATTGAACGTCAGGATCGCATGATGTAATTGATTGCGGGATAATAAATATTGTGTTAAAAGCAGAAATTTCGATGAACAATCTTTCTTTTGGAGGACTGACCGATCCTGGTGTAGTGCGATCGGTTAATCAGGATAGTTATTATATCGACCCCGAGCGGCGCTTTTTTATCGTTGCTGATGGTATGGGGGGTCATGCGGGGGGCCAGGAAGCTAGTCAAATCGCCACTGAAACTATCCAAGCTCATCTAGAAGAACACTGGAATTCGCCCCTGACTGCTGGGGAATTGCTGCAGGAGGCAATTACTGCCGCTAACGAGAAGATTATTGAAGATCAACTAAAACATCCCGAAAGACAGGACATGGGGACAACCCTAGTCATGGCTATCTTCCGAGATGATGGCTCTTGGTACACCCATATTGGTGATTCCCGTCTCTATCGCTTTCGTGAGCAAAAATTAGAACAGGTGACGGAGGATCATACTTGGATAGCTAGGGCGATCAAAATGGGTGATCTGTCCAAAGAAGAGGCGAAAAACCACCCTTGGCGACATATTTTATTTCAATGTCTTGGTCGTCGCGATTTGCCCCCAGTGACGGTATCTCCCCTCGATCTGCAATCCGGCGATAGTTTAATTCTCTGTAGTGATGGTTTGACGGAAGAACTGTCCGACCAGGAAATTAGCGATTATTTGCAAACTGGTGCTGATTGTCAGGAAATTGTCAAGAATTTAGTGGCAGCGGCCAAAGAAGCCGGCGGTTCTGATAATATCACCGTGGTCATGGTAACGCAGAATTGAGAGGAAATAGCGATCGCTGATCGCTAAACTTGCACTTCTACTCGATCGCTCCTGCTTGTTGTAATAAAGAAACGATCGCCTGATGGTGATTAAATTTAGCTAACATTAAAGCGGTCATTCCCCCTTGATTTTTCTGATTTAAGTTCACCTTTCCCCCGTCTAACAAAACTTTAACCGTGTCGAGACAACCGTGATAACTGGCCCACATTAACGGGGAAGCACCGCTAAAATCGAGTTTATTGACATCAGCGCCGATATCGATTAACCAGCGCACCAATTGACTATTATTGCCCTCACAAGCTTTCATAAGGACGGTTTTGCCATCGGGATAAACGGCGTTGGCATTAGCCCCGTAGTCGAGGAGATAACGGCAGATTTCCGTAAATTGGCGCTGTAGAGCTAAAGTTAACGGTGTTTCTCCCTGCTGAGTTAGGTTAGGCTCCGCTCCCTGTTTTAACAATTCTAAAACGATCGCTTCGTATCCCTGCACCGTGGCGATAAGCAAGGGTGTATCCCCAAAATGGTTGCGGTGATTGACAAAAGCACCGGCTTGTAGTAGGGCCTGAACGATCTCTAAATGTCCTTCGATCGTGGCTAAATGCAGGGCCGTTTCTCCGGCCTGATTTTGATTGTCAACACTGGCCCCCTGAGCGAGTAAAAGTCGGACAATATCGAAATATCCCTCAGCAGCGGCGAGCATCAGGGCAGTTTCTCCCTCCTCTGTGCTGATATTCGGATTTGCTCCCGCTTGCAGTAAAGTTTGTACGCTGCCGAGATTTCCCCTCTCTACAGCCAAAATGAGGGGAGTTTCCCCGGATAAAGTGGGAGCATCGAGAGGCATACCACGGTTAATAAAAAATTGGAGGATTTCTGGACGATTAGCGTTGAGAGCCTCTAACCAAGCTTCTTGACGGATTTCTTCATCTACACCACTATCGAGCAGTAAACCGACAATTGCATCGTAATTTTGGCTAATTGCTACAGATAAAGCCGTATCTCCATCCCGATCGCGCATATTGACCCAAGCGCCGGCGGTTAATAACTGTTCTGCGATCGCTGTATAACCCTTATAAGTGGCGATCATTAGTGCTGGTGTACCATCTTGATTAACCTGATTGACATTGGCACCGGCGGCGATTAATTGAGCGAGGATTTCACTGTGATTGAGGGCAGCCGCTAACATGAGAGGGCTTAAACCTTGAGGTTGTTTACTTTTGTTGATATCTGCCCCAAATTCTCGCAAAATTGCCACAATTTCCCGATGACCCCCCTGCACGGCATAGATTAAAGCCGTCGTATTTTGGCCATCGGTGGCGTTGACATTTGCCCCCTGACTCAGTAAAGCTTGAACCCGCGCCAGATTGCCCTGACGTGCCGCTTGTATTAACAAGATATCCCAATTAGAAGCCATTAACAGTGACCGATCGGCAGAAAGTATTTTTTCTATTATCGATCGTTATAGGCGGGTAAACGGACAGAAAAGCTACTACCCCGTTCTAATTCTGAGGTAAGGTAATTCTACTAGCTGTGGTACTTAGGGTTTGCTGAAAAAGTTTTTCCTGGGGGTAGGAGTCAGGAGTCAGGAGTCAGGAGTCAGTAGCCGGTCGTTTCAGGCTTTGTTGCCCTTGGTTTTTGTACCAATTGATGTACTATAAGAAGGATAATGCAAGGTTTTTGAAAGTCCCAATCCTATTTTCGCAGCATGAACATCGGATTTTAACAGGTCAAAAGCCTTATTTTAAAAGGGTTTTACCATTATTCAGTAAGCCCTACTTAAGTGTTCTGATAATTAGAATAGCGATCGCAATATATTCGATATGCTATAATCTTGAGCAGTTTCGTTAGTAGTTAAATCCATGCTAGTTTTAGCCGGTGATATTGGTGGCACTAACACCAGGTTGTGTTTGGTAGAAACGGACGGAAAAAATGAATCAACCCTCCGGGAAGAAATTTATCCGAGCGGCAATGAGGGTTTAGTTCCTTTAGTGCGACAATTCCTGGGTGATGAGTCTAATGTTTATAAGGCTTGTTTTGCTTTGGCTGGCCCTGTTCTGAACAACAAATGTAAAATCACTAATTTACCTTGGCCAGAATTAGATGCGGCCCGGTTACAAGAAGAATTGAACATTGCTAAAGTGAGTCTTATTAATGATTTTGTAGCAATTGGCTACAATATTGTCTTAGAAAAAAATAAATCTTTAGTTACTTTACAGGAAGGTGAATTTTTGCCTGATGCGCCGATCGCTATTATTGGGGCGGGTACGGGTCTGGGAAAGGCGTTTGCAGTTCCTGAAGGTGATAGCTATCGAGTGTTTCCAACGGAAGGAGGCCACGAAAGTTTTGCTCCTGATAATTTGTTAGCTCAGGAGTTATTAGCATATCTTCGGGCCGACGGCAAGGTTGATGTGGAACGGGTGGTTTCTGGCCCAGGAATTGTTGATATTTTTCGTTTTTTGCAGGATCGCAAGTTTGCTTCTGAAGATGCGGGTGATTTTTTAAGTCAACCTGATCCTGGGGCGGCGATCGCTAAAGGAGCAGCAGCAGGTCATTTTCTTTGTCAGCAAACAATGGCAATTTTTGTAGAAGCTTTTGGGGCCGCCGCAGGGGATATGGCGGTGAGTTTTTTACCGTTTGGCGGTTTATATATTGCGGGGGGAATTGCAGCCCAAAATATTGAATTGATGCAAAATGGCAGTTTTATTAAGGCATTTACAGATAAGGCACGGGTTAATCCTGTTTTGCTAGAAAAAGTTCCTGTCCATATTGTCTTAAATACCCTAGAGGGATTAAGAGGTGCAGTAAAATACGCTGCTACAAAAATGTAGAAGCATAGGATAGACAATTCTAGAAGTTGTCTTGATTGTGAGGGTATTCAATGCCCTTTTTGTTGATTTGCCCTCATAATTGCAAATCTACCATTAGTTACAAAACCCGCCTCAATAGCGTGTCGAGCTGCCCCCCACATGACAATGCTGTGATCTTGAAAAACTTTAACGGAAATGCCTTCGTTATAAGCTTTGAAATTTCCCTCTTTATCAATAAAGGCATTGATAAATTTGCCTTCTTTCAAGATTTCAATGGGAATATCAATACCGCCAATATAAACTCCGCCACTGGCTTTATAGGTAAGAGCCAAATTCCCTGCTTGCGCTCCCCAAATAGAGATAAAAAAATCCAAAACTTCCTTACATAATGGATTCCCTTCCTGGGCAGCTTGAATGATAGCATCAGCATCATTGATATTTGGCTGATTTTCCCATTCAGAAAGACTTTGAAAAAAATGATAAATTCTGGTTAAACCAGGAGCAGAAAGAACATACTCATAACTAACGGGACTATTATCCCCCTGCTCTTGTTTCAGTTCTTTCAGAAATTGTAAAAGTTCCCAATCTTTATCTATTCTAGCACCGAAGTCCGCATGACCACCTTCCGAGGAGATTGGTTTTAACCCTTTTTTTTCATCATGGCTATACCATAATGCTTGACCTAAACCTCCACTCACTAGCATTAATACTCGGCGATCTTCAGGATTTGGGTGAGATTTACCAGGATAAAGTTCTTTTAGCTGCTCTTCTCCATTTCCCAAAAAAATACCATAGCCAATTGCTTCCATATCATTGATAAAAGAGACAGGAACATTGTTATAGGGAAGTTTTTGTCTGAAGTCATGCTCTGTAAAAGTTGCTTTAAATTCCTTGCGGTCAACTCTAGCCTCGCCATGATCAACAGGTCCTGCTATACCAAAACAAGCACCATAAATATCTTCATTATCACTATATTGCCCATAATAATATTGCTCTAAAAATGTCTCTATCATGTTTTCCAAGCCTTGAGCATAATCCTTAGTTGTATAAGTTTCATGGGCAATTAAGGCATCCAGCATCACTTTTTTTTGAGAGTCATCTTTTTTGTGAGTAAAAAGACCGAATTCGCTTTTATCACCTGCAATTTTGCCAGCGAGAATGACCATAAAATTGACTCCTTTATAGTAAATATATCTAAATGAAAACAGCAACCAAAAAAAGACTAAAAACCTAATTCTTCTAGCTCATTTTTAATCTCCTTAATTTTTGCTTGTGAGCGTGTTACAACCAGTCCTAAATTAATTCCATCAGGAGCGATAAAGCAAATAGCAAAAGGTGTTGTTAGTTCGACAAAATAAACCATCATCGTTCCCCCCGCCAATTTAAAAATTGAGTATGTGAGATTGCCAAAGGCAGTTACCTTGCCAAAATTATCTAAAGCTTCTTGAATCTTGCTGAGGGATTCAAATCCTTCAATTGCTTCTCCTACTGCATCACCACCGTCTGCAAAAAGAGCATGATAAAGCTCTGGATCATCAGATTTGAGTCGTTTATTGTGATACAGTGGTAGTCCATTCTCTAGATTAAAAATAAGGATTGATTTTAGGTGTCCTTTTGAGGTGGTAACAGTCTCGTCCAGAAGAACATCAAGTTTTTCTTGTTCGGGTTGTTGTTGTGTCATAAGAGAGATTCTCGCAATTTTAGTCTTGAGGAAGTTAAATACTAATTCCTGAAAATCATTTTCGTTTAAATTTTGATATTTGTCAAGTATTTTTCCGCATTCTTTTAGGGGTTCTTGGATTTGAGATTGGTCTATTTCCCCAAGACAGTATTGGTCGAAGGTAATAAAAATTCTTTGTTCTCTCTCAGGGTAAGAGCTATGGGGAGCAAGAGCAAAGTCAAATAGTTCTTGATAACTCCAGTTTTTGATCTGCGATCTAACAAGAAATTCTAGGTATTTACGGATATTTTCGACAGGAATATCAGACTCATTTACCCATTCTAAAAGCTTTTTTAAGGCAGCAGTTTGAGAGGTTGTCCATTGTAAAATCTCTCGGAGTAGAAAGTCAGAGTAGTTATTTTTCCCTTGTAATGATGGTCGAGAAGTTGTGATCAATAAAATAGCTTCAGATTGAACAGAAGGTGAAGCAGTTGTCCAGACTTCCGCCACTAAACTGGTCATTACAAATTTAATCTCTCCCTCCTCTAATGTCGGTGTAGGCTTTTTCCCTAGCCATTCTAGGGCCAGTTTTAGATCATTATTTTGTAATAAATAAGATGATTCTTGACGATCCGAATGTTGCCAATCTCGAAAAGCTTTTGTATAGGGACGGAGTCCCGCCATGACTTCCTTGATCCAGTTTTGATTTAGAATTTTTTCGTAAATCTTGTTGAGTATTCTTAAATTATGCTCCTTATCTAGAATTATAAAACACATATCTTTTAGTTTACGATGTTGTGGATTTTTTTCATCAAAGCGAATCGGCTCCTTTTGATAAATTTTTTCAAAGGTAGAAATCAAGGCAAAACTATCAATACTGGCATTATCTTGATTTGAAAATTGGCCTTGATCTTTGATAAATAGCTCATCATCTTTAAAACGATTCAGGTGCGATAAAACTAAATTTTCTAGCCAATCTTGAACTTCATCCTGTTGTAAATCTACAACGTTATTGTTTTTAGCAATATTAAAAACTATTCTATTGAATTTATGTAACCCTCCTGTCAAATCATTTGCTGATTGAATTATACTTTCCATCGTCCCTTCATTGATCGGTAAATCAGAAAATAAATCTTTAACTTCTCGCCAAAAAGTCTCTGATAGCTCCAAAAATCTACCTTCTCTTTCAGAAAGATCCCCGTTAAAGTTTATCCTCCATTGCTGTACCCGATCACATTTGGTTCCGTACAATAAGTAACGTTCTTGTAGATCATAAGCCAGATTATTAGTTTGTTTCCATTTTTTCCATTCTTTCCAATTGTCAAATTCTTCAATATATAAACGAAGTTTTGCTTTCTCTTGTCCAATCCAACTTAGATTAAAAATCTCTTTATATATGGGATTATAAAGTCTTAATTGACCTTGACCTTCTAAAACTAAACCAGACAATGTTAGTTCTATCTGCTCAGGAGTATTTTGATAGTGTATCTGCCCATTTTCCCAAACTTCTTTGTATAGCCCAAGCCGATCAAAAGCTTTTGCTTCATTATCCAAAAGACGTTTTTTTATTGTTTGAAAATGAACAGGTTCATCTTGAGTTTGCCAATTATTAATAACCTTTAAATTTACAACTTGTTCAACAGTAGTAAACGGGTTACTTTGACGTTCTTTCACTATAAGATGACAAAGTTTTTGAGTTAAAAAAGGTTGTCCTCCAGTCCAATGAATAATTTCTTCCATTAATTCTTTAGATGCGCTTTCTGATGTTTGTAACTTTTCCCCCAGCATTGTTATTAATGGTTGAACCTCATCTAACTTAAACGGTTCCAGGGTGATCGCCTGACCAATATTAAATGGAGTAGATTGAGGATCCCGAATGAAATTGTTGGGGGAAGTTGTTCCCACTATGCAGTAAGTCAAGCGATTATAAGGATTATAATCATCTTCTGGCTCTCGTTTTTCAGAGCAAGAACGAATAAATGCAAAAAAAGCATCGGTGTTCGCAGGTTCAGAAAACGAAAAAAGACGATCTGCTTCATCAATAAAAATCACAACTCTTCGATCTAGTTGCTTAAGTACATATTCTTCAAGAAAATTTATATGTCGTTGCAATGGAGCTATATCATCTCCAAAACTCTTCCACCATTGGTCCAGTTCTTTTGTTGTCATGATTCGCAAACTTTCAGCTTTAGCTATTGTTTCAGTGATTGCGAAACACCATTGTCTCCAATTCATCTGTGATATTGCTACATTATTTAGATCAATGATCACAGAATCAACTTTTGGATTACACTTCTTTAAACGATCAACAATTTTAATACGTAAGCTGGATTTTCCAGTCTGTCTAGCATTTAATATATAGCAATATTTGCCGTTTATTAATTCTTGAAGTAACTCATCATCTGATGTTCGATGAACATAAGTTTGATTACTTAAGTGTAAGCGACCGCCAACGGTAAAGCCTGTTGAATTTTCTGTCATTTTTAACTCCTTAACTTGAAATTAAAGTAATTAAGTAGTATATACAAGAGAAATTTTATAGAAGAGAAGGTTTGATAGCTGTCATTCGTCATCGCTCCATTCTTCAAAAAAAGCTACAGCAGCTTTGCCAACTGGACTATCTGTAATATAGTAGTCAACAACGGCAAAAAAAGCAGCTCTGCTAGACTGAAACAATCGATCTCTATTGAAGAAATTTCGTCTTAAAACAAGAGACCATTTGCTTTGATTATTTCCTAGGTTTAGATTATCGTTTAATCTATTAGAAACAAGTGTTCTTGCTTCTTCCTCAGTAATCTCAGGGGAAATGTCACTTAGCAGTTGACCAACTTCCTTCATAAAGAAAGAAGGAATAAAATATAAACGATATAAATCACAGCTTGAAACGAAACAACCATTATCAGCGTTTTTGATTAATCCTAAACTACGCAAGTTAAATGCAGATTTTTGAGGTAAATCTACTGAGTTTGGATATTGTTGAATTATTTTAATATAATCATTTTTAAGATATTCGTGGCTCTTCTTGGATAGAGTTTCTAGAATTTCTCCAAGATGATGATTGAAAATCCCTGTTTTTGTAGGAGATTCCTCCTTTACTTGTTGTAAAGTTTGAGTCGGGTTTCTTCGTAAATACTTGAAGGATTCATCTAAAAGAAAAGGATGACCCCCCACAAAATCAACAAAATCCTTCAGGATTAGCTCATCAGTCCTACTGGAATCCTTCTGTAGATAAAATTTCAATAATTCTTTTGCTTGTAAAGGTGAAAATCCAGTTAATCCAGTTAATTCATCCACTCCTATGCCAACATTAAATGGTGAGTGATTAATATCAAGTACTGGGTAGTCATCTGTTGAATTAACAAGAATCAATTTCAAATTTTGCCACTGTAATTCTGTTTTTTCGTGCCATGCTCGCAACAAACAACAAAAATCTTCAAAAATATTTGGTTTATCAAATAAAACCTCAAACCGATCAAAGCTAACGACTAGCCCTCCCTCATCAAGTAAATATTCCTCAAAATAATTAGTAGATTTTATTACACTTTCAGTTTCCCAAGTTTTAGAAATTTTACTTTCAATTTCCTTCATTTGTAAACACTTAGAAATTTCATCACATAGTGACCTCTGAAATTTGTCATAATCATTAAAAACTGAATTATTCGGCCCCCACTCCGAGAAATCAATCCTAGCGGTTCGGTATCCAAGGCTTCTAGCATAATCTAGAGTTTTTCTTAGCAGGAGAGTTTTGCCCATTTTTTGAGGAGCTTTAATACGAATCAGGCCTCCAGGATTTTGAATTGCCTGACGACAGGTTTCCTCGACAGGAGGGCGTTCTATGTATATAGGAGTCATTGCTTACGGCTCGACTTAACAAATACTATTTTGAGTTGCGGATCTAAGTATAGCGAAATTAGGATAGTTCGGCAATTCCCCCTTGAAATACAGTTCTTCTCCAGAGCAACTGATCTTTACACCGGTTGCTTTATTACTTTGGCACAGCCAATTCCCTATTCGATAAACTTTTTGATCGCTGTGGACGAATCTAGTTAGAAGCGGGTCAATTCAGCTAATATAAACAAAATTTGGGAGCATCTCACCTTTGTAACCTTTAAATCAGGTTTTTATGTCAAGCTATTTTGAAAGCCTTGCTAGAAAACAGTTTTAGTGACAAGTATAACTACTCACCTGCATAAATGAGATGCTCCCCAAAATTTTGCCCGAAAAGGAGTTATAGATTTAGCTAAACAGGTTTTATCGCTGTAACTGATGACCACAGCTACTACAAAAGCGATCGGTTGCTGCTACTTTTGCCCCGCATTGACTACAAAATTGGGCTTTACTGACGGTTTTTGCGTCCCCCATACTCATTTTCATATCTCCCATTTGCATTTCCATGGGGGTAAAATTCATCGACATATTACCCATTTTCATCGGTTGCATCGGTTGCATCGGTTGCATTGGTTGCATCGGTGAGGAGGAGAAACTGGTAGCGGTTGTCGATTGAGAGGACTGAGAAACTCCAGAGGTATGAGGAGAGGAAAAACCGATACTGCTTCCTTGAATTTGGATTCTGTGGGGTCCGGTTTCGGTGATAATTTCAATAATTGCCCCTTGGGGAATTATCTCTATTTGGGGTTCTTGTGTCCAAACTCCCGTGGCAAAACTACTGCTAGACTGCTGTTGTTGTCCCACCGCACCACTAGCGAGAGTTACAATCGTCTGCAGCCCTTGATTATCGAGATAGAGACGTTGTCCTGTGGGTAATTCACTATAAATAGCCATATTTTTGACAGTGAAAAGTAAAAAGTAAAAACCTAGTTCACACCCCTAGGATCCAGTCTAGCGAGGATAGAAATGTTAGAGGATTTTCTTAAGAATTTTATCGACAAAAAAAGGGTGGTTTTACCCACCCTCACCATGTCTCAAGAAAACAAACTTTTTAACGGACGCTACCGGCTAATTTATCGACCCGAATCGGTTTCATCAGGTACAATTTGAGGAATTGCCAAGCGTTAGAGGCGAAGATCGGCAATTTCTTCAGGAATTTAACCGGTGCGGCACTGTTTTCGCTATCGATCGCCCGTAATCCCTCGTTATTGCGAACACAAATCTCTAGGCGATCATAGAATTCAGGACTATCCACATCGAGAACAATCGGGAAGACGCGGCCGGCAGTTTCATTGGTCTTCTCGATTACATACTTATCGTACTCGCGAGCGTCCAAACCGAGAATGGCGTAGAAACCAGAACGCTGAGTATCATTGAGATACATCGTAGCGAAGACCGAAAGCAGGAAGAAACGACACCAGAGACGAGCGCGCCAATCATTAAGAATATCAGGCTGCGCACGCATGATCGCATCAAAGAAGTCCCCGTGACGGTTTTCGTCTTGACACCAATTCTCGAAGAAGTTAAAAATCGGATAAACCCGATCTTCGGGATGTTGTTCAAGATGACGATAAATGGTGATGTAGCGCCAATAACCGATTTTTTCGGAAAGATAGGTGGCGTAGAAGATAAATTTCGGTTTAAAGAAGGTGTAGTTACGGCTTTTGGTTAAAAATCCCAAGTCAAGGGAGAGGTTAAAATCCGATAAAGCCTTATTAAGGAACCCAGCATGACGCGCTTCGTCCCGGGACATGAGGTTAAAGCATTCTGCGAGAACGGGATTTCTGTTTTTTAAACGTCTGCCGAGTTCTTTGTAGAGAAGAAAGCCGGAAAATTCGGCCGTGCAGGATCTTTCCAGAAATTCCACGAATAAGCGGCGAGTTTCGCCATCGATATGCTCCCAAGAGCGATCGAATTCTTGATTGCGAACGAAGTGATGCCGGTTATAATCGGTACGGAATTCCTCTAAAATCGCTTTCAGTTCTTCCTCGTTAGCGGCGATCGACATTTCCGCCATCGCTTCAAAATCAGTGGTATAGAAGCGGGGAGTGAGGATCGTTTCTTTAGCGGGAACTTTTATACCCGGACGGATTTCCTCGAATTCTGGTTTTTGGATCGTGCTGACCATAGGGATTATTGATTTTACTCTGGGATGATGATTGAGACGAGTAAAGGCTCTGAGATGATAATGACGAGCCGTGAAAAAACGGCTAGGATTCACTATAGCAAGCTCTCAGCCCTAGACTCCCTTCCTGTTCATTAAAAGTTACAACTCTTAATTAAGCTGTGTGAACAAACCCAGATTTTTCGCTGGGAGTCTTGACAAATGTTCGGAGAGGTGGGGTTTGTTCAGTGATCAGTAAACAGTCATGGCTCTCTTATTCTTTGTGTGATCAGTTTAACTTATATAGTAGTGATCGATCTTTGTGTCCTCTGTGTCTTTGTGGTTCCTTCCACCCCTCGCTAGGAGGAATGTATCTTAGAATACATTTTACCCACCAAATCCAAGAGAGCCTTTAAACCTCTAGCTTGATCATGACTTTTCTGATAAATATCTTTTTCTGGCTTCTGTCTGGCTTACTGAAATATCAGTCTAGCACCGAACAAAATCCTCCCCCTAGTTCACCTCTATTCCCCTGTCCTAATTGTGGTTCTCATTATATGATTAAGAATGGTTCTATTCATAATGGAAAACCCAAACGTCAATGTAAAGAGTGTGGTCGTCAGTTTGTGATCAATCCCACTAATAAAACCGTCTCTGACGAAACCAAACAATTAATTGATAAACTCTTGCTCGAACGAATTTCCTTGCGAGGAATTGCTAGAGTAACAGGGGTAAGTTGGTCATGGTTACAAAATTATGTCAACAATAAACTGGCGGCTGTCTCCCGTCAAATAAAGGTTTCGGACAAACTAAAAGGTAAATTGGTTATAGAATGTGATGAGATGTGGTCTTTTGTTTTTTCTCAGACGATAAAGGTTTATATTTGGCGGTTAATTGATAGAAATACAAGGGAAATTATTGGTTGCTATGCGCGGAGATAGGAGTCGTCAATCAGCCAAAAAAACTTTGGGGCTAGTTTACCCGGTGTTTACCGACAATGCGCTGTTGCTTACACAGACTTTTGGGAGTCCTATAAGACAGTAATTCCTAGTAAACGTTATCGGGCAGTAGGTAAAGAAACTGGTCAAACTAATCATATTGAAAGATTAAATAATACCTTTCGACAAAGGATTTCTCGGTTGGTGAGAGATAGTCTATCTTTCTCTAAAAAAATGGAGAATCACGTTGGGGAACCCTTTGGTATTTTATCCATGACTACAATGCACAGCAAAGCAAAGGATTAAGCCGCCATCACTACTACCGAATCACCACGAATAATCAGTCTTTAATAACCAGATTTAGTATTATCGCTCTTCCTGGACTTCTGGAAGGGCGATAACCCGAAACTCTCAACCACGGACAAAACCCTTTCAAGTCTATCAATGGCTAGGTGGGGTGAAGAGAATCAAACCCGACAGCAACCCCGAAAATCGTGTCAGAATAGATCAGTGTAGTCACTGATTATCTTTGAGAAAAATATTTATATGTTAGGACGGGACAACTACGATTTAATCATTGTCGGGGGCGGTATAGTCGGAACCACCCTAGCGGTGGCCTTAAAAAATACAGGATTAAATATCGCTATGATCGAGGAACGTCCCCTAGAGGTGGCCGCCTCCCGTCGTCAAGCTTATGCCCTCTCGCTGATGTCGAGCCGGATTTTTACAGGCTTGGGTATCTGGGATAAAATCTCGCCCAGTATCGGTAAATTTCGTCATATTCGCCTTTCTGATGCCGATTTTCCGATTTTTGTCCCCTTTGTGGTCGATGAGCTAAAAACCGATTATTTGGGCTATGTGGGCGAACATCAAGTGATTTTAACCGCCCTGCACAATGCCAGCCAAGATTGCGATCGCATTGAGTGGTTGTCCCCTGCTAAAGTGTTAAAAGTGGAGTACGGAGCAGAAACAGCCACTGTCACCCTGGAAGAAGCTGGTCAAACCCGAAAAATTACCGCAAAATTAGTTATCGGGGCTGATGGAGCCAAATCCGCTATCCGGCAAGGGGCGCAAATTAAAACCAAAGGTTGGAAATATTGGCAATCCTGTGTCGCTTTTACCATTAAACATCAACTCGATCGCAACGATACCGCCTTTGAAAGATTTTGGCCCACCGGTCCGATGGGCATTTTACCGCTCCAGGGTAATCGCTGTCAGATCGTTTGGACAAATCCCCATCAAGAAGCGAAAAAACTCCAAGAAATGCCCGAAGCGGAATTTATCGACAAATTAGAAGCATATACGGGGGGATTACTGGGAAAACTCGAATTAGTTAGCCCCCGCGCTCTCTTTCCCGTACAGTTAATGCAGAGTGATACTTATGTTAAACCCCGACTGGCTTTAATTGGTGATGCCGCCCACTGTTGTCATCCCGTCGGTGGTCAAGGTTTAAATTTAGGCATTCGCGACGCAGCCGCTTTAGCGCAGGTATTAAAGGAAGCAGCGGAAAAGCAAGGGGATATCGGAGCGCTTTCTACCCTAAAATCCTACGAAAAATGGCGTATATCGGAGAATTTAGCGATTTTAGGCTTCACAGATTTTCTAGATCGCCTGTTCTCCAATAACTGGCCGCCTATCGTTGTCATCCGTCGTCTCGGATTGGCAATGATGCTCGGTTTTCCCCCGTTGAAATTGTTTGCCCTGCAATTAATGACGGGATTAAAAGGACGTATTCCCCAATTAGCTAGATAGCTGGCCGCTAATTCCGGGAATGGGGGAGAAAGGAAGAAAAAAAAAGCTTGCAAAATGCCGCGATTATCGCTATGATGGTTAAGGTTCAATATCGGGGCGTAGCGCAGCTTGGTAGCGCACTACTTTGGGGTAGTAGGGGTCGTGGGTTCGAATCCCGCCGCTCCGATTGCAGAAAAACAGAGAGTTAGGTAGGGATGCACCTAATCCCTACTTTGTTCTGTTTACTCGGAATTTTCTTAATTTATCAGCGTTTCTGATCAAGTTAGTTCACCATTAGAATCACTGCTCTAGTAGAAAATGTCTCATCAAATATCAGCTTACGGTTCCTGGAAATCACCGATTACCTCCGATCTAATTGTGGCAGCATCGATTAGTCTTGGTGGTGTAACCCTAGATGGAGAAGATATTTATTGGTTAGAAGGCAGACCACAGGAAAAGGGGCGAAATGTTTTAGTTAAATTAAACCCCGACGGCACAACCACAGACATCACCCCAGCACCTTTTAATGTGCGAACTCGTGTCCATGAATACGGGGGGGGTTCCTATCTAATTGTTGCTGGAATTATCTATTTTTGTAATTTTGCTGACCAAAGAATTTATCGCCAAACTGCTGATAGTTTACCCCAACCTCTGACCCCAGAAAATTCCTGTCGTTATGCGGATTTAATTCTCGATCAATTTGGCAATCGTTTAATCTGTGTTTGTGAAGATCATAGCCAAAAAGATCGGGAACCAGTTAATAGTATTGTCAGCATCGATGTGGATACGGGAGAAATAAAAACTTTAGTATCTGGCGATGATTTTTATACCTCTCCTCGCTTAAGTGCCAATGGTTCTCGATTAGCTTGGATTAGTTGGAATCATCCTAATATGCCCTGGGATAGTTCTTTTCTCTCGGTAGCAGATATTAATAATCTTTATTTGAGTAATATTCGGGTCATTGCTGGTGGTGAAAATAAGTCGGTGTGTGAACCGCGCTGGTCTGTCGATGAACAGTTATATTTTACCAGCGATCGCAATGATTTCTGGAACTTTTATTGCTTTAACCATGATGAACAAATCGAACCAGTTCTCGAACCAATAGAGGCTGAATTTGCCTATCCTCATTGGGTTTTTGGTTTATCTAACTACGGTTTTGCCAGCGAATCACAGATTATTTGTAGCTATACAAAAGATGGTCGTTGGCATTTAGGAAGTATCGATACTGTTAATCGAGAATTTCAAGAAATTATTACTGATGATACTAACATTTCTTCCCTACAAGTTAGGGAGAGTAAAATAGTTTTTATTGGCGGTTCTTTCACGGAAGTAACAGCAGTTATCTCACTGGATTTAGTGACAGGAATGAGAGAAATTCTCAAATCTTCCAGTAATTTAACTATTTCTAGCGATTATTTCTCGATTCCAGAAATGCTCGCTTTTCCCACCAGTCAGGGACTAACGGCCTATGCTTGGTATTATCCCCCCAAAAACCCCGATTATACCGCCCCCAATGGCGAATTACCGCCCCTTTTAGTCAAAAGTCACGGTGGACCGACGGCCGCGGCGACCTCTAGTTTAAGTCTGCGGGTGCAATACTGGACCAGTCGCGGTTTTGGCTATCTGGATGTTAATTATGGCGGTAGTACGGGTTATGGTCGTCAATATCGTCAGCGTTTGCTGGGAAATTGGGGAATTGTCGATGTGGAAGACTGCATCAACGGGGCAAAATATTTAGTTAATCAGGGATTAGTCGATGGGGAAAGATTGGCAATTTCTGGAGGCAGCGCCGGTGGTTATACAACTTTAGCGGCCCTAACTTTTCATGATACTTTTAAAGCAGGAGCTAGTTATTACGGAGTTAGTGATTTAGAGGTTTTAGCCACCGATACCCATAAATTCGAGTCGAGATATTTAGATAAATTGGTGGGACGCTATCCTGAAGAAAAGGAAATTTACTATCAGCGATCGCCCATTCATTTTACCAGTCAGTTATCCTGTCCAGTGATCTTTTTCCAAGGTTTAGAAGACCAAGTGGTTCCACCCAATCAAGCGGAAATGATGGTAGAAGCTTTAAAAGCGAAAGGTTTACCCGTTGCTTACGTTCCCTTTGCTGGAGAACAACATGGATTTCGTCAAGCTGAATCGATAAAACGAGCATTAGATGCAGAATTTTATTTTTATTCCCGTCTCTTTGGTTTTACTCCTGCTGATAATTTAGAACCCGTAGAAATTAAGTAATCATGCCAAATTAATTTCCTAGGTCAGTAATCGGTGAACAGCAGATATAGACACAATAAGTACCTAAGCAAAATTAATTACACATTTCGATAAAGCTTTTGCCTATTGCCTCTTGCCTGTCTTCACTAGGAAATTTATTTTGCATGACTACTTATTATCTAAAGACTAAAAGTCTTTCTAGTAAAGAAACTTAGGCTCTTCGTTACTTGGTATGGTTCGATAGGGGGGCATAAATTGACTAAATCCTTATCTGGCAAAAGACTTAATTGATGAGTTCGCTTTAGATGAAAAACAATTGACAAAAATCGCCAAATGCCTTTCTACATAAGGGTTACATCCCCTATAACCCCAGTCCATTGCATAACACAAACCGAAGAGCCGAAACTTACCCGAATAGAAATAATTGGCTCTTCGGGAATTGTTATGCAAATAATTAACTTAAAATAAAATTCGATGAGAGTACCTAAGCTCAAAAGTAGCTGAAATCCATACAGGAAAGGAGTTAAGGCACAAATAAGTTAATATCAAAAGATAGACAATTGAGTTAAGATTTGATATAATAGCCAAAAACGAGATTATTTTACTTATGATACTTGACAAATTTTTGAACCTACAAGGAACCTGTATTCAAGGCTATCGACACCTAGAAAATATCGGTATAGTTTGCCGAATCGAATCGAAAAGTCAAAAAGCAATCTGTCCTCGTTGTGGGTTAGAGAGCGATGAACTCCACCAAAATCATCGACATTTAGTCAAAGATTTACCAATCTCAGGTCAACCAGTGTACCTACAGGTTAATCGTCGTCAATTTAAGTGCGATAATTGTCAGAAACCCTTTAGTGAAGAGTTAGATTTTGTCGCCAAGAAACGAACCTATACGAAAAGACTAGCCGAGAATATACTCGAACAATTAAAAGAAGGAGATATTTTAAATGTTAGCCGAAGAAATGACGTAACGGAAGAAGAGATTCAAAGAATGATAGAGGACATAGCTGAAGAAATTACAGAGACAGACCTATCGAAATTAAAAAGACTAGGAATTGACGAAATCGCTCTAGTCAAAGGACAAAAAAATTACTGTAGGGAGGTTCAGTTTCAGGTACGAAAAAGGTAAAATAGATTAAAAGCTTACAATCTTCTAACTCGCTGCTATGCCAGTCACTCGCCAAGCTCTTAAGCAAGACCTTGACCAACTAACTAATGATCAACTTCAGCAAGTTGCTAACTTCATTGCTTTTCTCAAGTTCCAAGATAAACGCCGCCGGACCATTCTCGATCCTAGTCAACTTGCTTCCCTTGCGACTGATTTCGCCGAGGAAGACCGTATCTTTGCCGAGGCTGGAATGGATGATTATGCGGCGATGCTTGCTCAGGAAGAGCATCAATGACTGAACAGCTTAAACGTGGGGAAGTTTGGTTAGCAAACCTCAATCCTGCTCAAGGTTCTGAGCAGGCAGGTATTCGTCCCATCATTATTTTTCAATTTGAAAAATAATGATGGAATGATATTGTTTCTCAATTTTCCACAACAACCATTGCTATTCCCCTAACGACAAACCAACGCCGTGCTTTATTACCAATCTGTATGTTGATTAGACAGGGAGATGGCGGGTTATCGCAGGATTCAGTCGCACTTTGTTTTCAAATTAGAGTGTTAGATAAGACCCGTTTAATTCAGCGATTAGGACTACTTAGGACTGAAACAATAGCTCAACTAGAAGATGTTGTGTTGATAACATTAGGATACCAACTATAAGGATAGTACGATCACCGCTCTTGTCGGGTGCAAAAACCCGCAGGTAAGGCATCAATAATATCTTTGAGGCTCATCCCAATAATTTTCTCTAGCTTGGGGAATTTCTATGAAGAGCCAGTAGGCGTTAGGCTGTATTTGTTTTGACATCAACGCCCCGTATTGTTCTCGGTAAAACCCCACACCCCACACCCCACGAAAAACTTTTTGGGCAAACCCTAATTATCGCCCCCCCAATAGCCATCATTGCTCCTTGCGAGCGGCGAATCATTAATAATTTCTTTAGTAAACGGCAAAACCGATAAAAATTTTCTATCAAAAAACTGGCAAAAATTGGCAGGACGAAAAATGCTGATCAGCTTGGAACATCTGAGATAGAGCATCGTCAATCTGGACATTCAAAATGTCACCAACTTGCTGTGATCCCAGTGCTAATGGTCAGAGATAGACTTGCATAATTTCAAAATCTAAGTTAATCTCACCTAAAAGTCACCTTTAGGTATTTTGACTAAAAAGTAAAGTTGCTTAACTTATACTCTAGCCTCAAGGCTAATGCTGAAAGCTAGATCCATCGGCTTAATCCACTGGCTCTAGCTAACTCTTTACACCACAGGAGGTCTGTTTGAAAGAGACTTTTATCCACAACCCCATGACATCCGCTACCCCAGAACAGAATTGCACCGCTGAGTCTAACCGAGTCCGTTACTCAGTTGCTCTACTGGGATTAGCACTCTCTCTGGGAGTACCTAGCATTCTCAACTCCACCTCAGAATCAGCCCAGGCCGCCAATTCTGTACCCTTAGAATGGGAAGTGATTGACCTGGCCCAAAAAGCCAAAGCTGCGGGTAAAGAACTAAAAGAACCGCAAATAATCCAATCCCAAGCACTCGCCACTGTCAAATTCATCGCCACATCAGTGGTTGAGCATCAGGTAAAACCGGGAGAATCCCTGTGGAGTTTAGCCGACAGCTATCAAACCACCCCCACAGCGATCGCTACCCGCAATAATCTCTCCCCCCAATCCGATTTGATTATCGGACAAACCTTAAAAATTCCCACTCCTGAGCAGTTGCCCCCGGCAGCCCCGGCAGCAACTCCTGAGCAGTTGGATAGTTCCTCTGCTAGTCTCCGTCAAACCCGTCAACGTCTCCAAGAAAGTTTGGCCGCCTTGCGAACCGAGGAAAACCCCCATCAGTCCAATTCCGGGGAAACGGTAATCGTCACCGAAACTACCGCTCTCGTTCCCGATAATTCGCCAACTAGCGTCGAGATTCCCGTTATTGCTCCCGAAGAGTCCCCCCGACCAACCGGCCAGGTGATCCCGATTCCCGTTCCCACCCCTGAAAGCGATCGCCCGATAGCCACAATTCCCGTTAATCCTCCCTTAACCAGCAGACCGGAAATTCCCAGCGTTGCCCTACGAAATCCGGCTCCTGTGACTGAAATTCCTGCCATTCCCAATCCTCGGGTCATAGTTCCCCCAGAAAACCAAGTTTATCGGGTTCGGCCAGGGGATACCTTAAACACGATCGCTCGCGCTCTCGGCATCACCCCCGCCGAATTAGCTAGGGAAAACGGCATTGACAACCCCAACCGGATTAAAGTTAATCAAACCCTAGTGGTTCCTGATCGCTCTGCCAACGCTAGAGTTAATCAAAATCTTACCCCTTTGGACGGCGATCGCACTAGGTTGTCTTTTAACCCCAGCAATCGGCAAAATTTGCCGGCCGCTACCGCCACCACGGGGACGGAAGAATTTCCCGAAAATATCACCGGCAGCTATCGGGAAAGATTGCGCCAAGAGGTGGCTAATCTGCGGGAAACTAACCTTTCGGAAACCCAGAAAAGTATCGCTATTCCCGTCGATAATCCCGCAGAAACCCCCGATGATCGGCAAATAACCCCTAATCCCCAATGGACAGCCCTTCGTTCTCGTTCTAACCAAAGCACCCCCCCCCAGATTATCGGTTCGGCTCCTACCAATGTGGAAGAATATAATGACCGCCTCCGAATTCCCGTCGGCGAAACCGTAGAACCTTCCCTTCCTCCCCTCACTAATCCCGATGAGCATTTACCTAACCCCGCCCCGATTTTTACCGGCTTTATTTGGCCCACTAGAGGTGTGTTAACCTCCGGTTTCGGTTGGCGCTGGGGCAGACCTCATCGCGGCATCGATATCGCCGGTCCAGTGGGGACCCCGATTGTGGCGGCGGCAGCCGGTGAAGTAATCGCCTCCGGTTGGAATTCGGGCGGCTATGGCAATCTGGTGAAACTTCGTCACCCCGATGGTAGCACCACTCTCTATGCCCATAACAGCCGTCTGCTGGTGCGTCGCGGCCAAACTGTTCAGCAAGGCGAACCGATCGCCCAGATGGGCAGCAGTGGCTTTAGCACCGGCCCCCACCTACATTTCGAGGTTCACCCCTCCGGCCGGGGAGCAGTTAATCCCATGGCTTTCCTGCCAGGCAGACGTTAAAGATGCCCCCAAAGGGAAGATTTTTTCTTCCCTTTTTTGCTCTTGTGCAATTGGGTGATTATGTGTTATGATTGATAACTGTGTAAACAACGGCTTAGTAGCTCAGTTGGTCAGAGCAGGGGACTCATAAGCCCAAGGTCGGCAGTTCAAATCTGCCCTGAGCCATCGGACAAGATCCAAGAAAACCAGCAAGATCATGCTCAGGTGATATCTCTTTCCCTTTTACTTGGGGACGCTCCCTTCGGGTTCTACCTGATAACTTTTTACTGATAACAGCAGCAAGGGAATTCCAAAATTTATTAGCCCAATTGTACTGTATAGTCATTTCAATTAAGATTGAGAATATCAATCCCAGAGTTCATAAGGGTTTTGTCGGTCTAGACTGTATCAGACTTATCTGAAATGACTATAACTTTTGCCGATACAGTCACTACCATAATATTCTGGTAGGAGTACCTAGTGGTCAGTGAGTTTATCGAACTGCGTGCGCCCAAAATGTCCTATAGATATTTCGACCAAATTGAGATGCAGCCACGGAAACGAAGCCAAGAGAATGAAAAAACCGGAATTTGAATTTGATCCGGTTCTTCGGTTTGTCTTATGCAATAGACGGGAGTTATAAGGGATGGAACCCTTATAGAGAAAGACATTGGGCGATTTTTGTCAATTGTTTTTTATCTAAAGCGAACTAATCAATTAAATCCCTTACCAGATAAAGATTTTGTTGATTTATGCCCCCCTATCGAACCATAACAAGTAACGAAGAGCCTTTGATCCTAATAAAAGCCAAGCTAACAAAAATAAACATGGTCTAGATTTTGTTGAAGCTCAAGTATTATGGTTAGATTCCCAAAAAGTCGAAATTTCAGCCCGAACAGAAAATGAACCACGATTTGTTGTTATTGGTATAATAGCAGGTAAGCATTGGTCAGCCGTAGTTACCTATCGTCAAACCAAAATCCGTATTATTTCAGTCCGACGCTCTAGATCCGAAGATGTAGAAATTTATGAAAGCTGAAGATTTTGACCGCAAATTTGATGATGGAGAAAATATCATCGAATACTTGGATTTAACTAAAATTAAACGTTCTAATTCCGACGAACAAACAATTGCGTTTGAGTTTCCCTCATGGATGGTAGAGGCTCTTGAGCAAGAAAGTCAGCGTCGTGATTTACCGTTACAAGCTATTGTCAAAGACTGGATTGGGGAAAAATTGGCGTTGTCAAATTGAAAGATGATCCGAATCAGCACCGGAACTCAAATTACTTTGATAGCAAGGATTGCATTGCATCTTTCCTATTCTGATCTGACAACGCCGATTATTTTTTCCCTTGCAGTAAACCAAGACGAATTAAACCCGACTCGTAACCGCGCCGCATTAACCCTAAAGATAAGGCCCCTTGGATAGTAGTATAACCGCTTGCTAACAAACCTGCGATCGCATTTGGGGTTAGGGACGAATCAATCACCACATCCCAAAAAGCGGCCACCGATAGAGACCAATCATCGGTTTTTAGGTCTTGAAAGCCAATTTCACGGGCAATATCGGCGTATTCTGGCAAAGAAATCACATAGGGCAGACAATAAACCTGATAAATCTCGTTTAATAGTTTAATCTCTCCTTCCGTTAAATTACCGGCCAGGGAAGTGGTGGGACGATGACACCAAGTAGCCATCAAAAAAGTCCCCCCAGGCTGCAAAACCCGATAACATTCCCGCAGAAATTGCCTTTTATCGGGCATATGTTCGCCACTTTCCAAAGACCAGACCAGATCAAAATTATTCTCAGGAAAGGGGGTTTTTAGGGCATCAGCCACGCAAAAACTCACTTGTTCTTCTAAATTGAACTCTTGCGCTCTTTGGCTGGCTCTAGCGGCCTGTACCGGGGATAAGGTAATCCCCACTCCTTGGCTGTGAAATTTTTCGGCCAGATAAAGACTACTGCCACCAATACCACAACCGACATCGAGAATCTGATTAGCGCCGGTGACACCACCCCAAGTTAATAATTCTTCTATTAAATCAATTTGTGCCTGACGGCGATCGAGTTTAATCTTGCCGCCGCGACCGTAGTAACCATGGTGCATATGTTCGCCCCAAATCCTTTCCCATAGTCCACTAGAGGAGTCATAAAAATCGGCTATTCGTTGATAAAGTTCCATGGTGATTTCCTAAGTGAGTGGGTGGTGTCTTTTTCTCCAAGTTGTTGATTCATATAGTCCACAATACCTAGCTCATCAATGATAGCGGCGATGATGCCTAAATGGTCGGGATTTTTAACGGTTAGTTGAGTCATTGTCAGGTGAGTGACTGGTTGATTTGATTGTAGCTATTCCGTCGCTATTTCTGAGTTTATTTTTTACCTCCTCTTAACCAGTACGGAATATGGGTTACAAAGGTGAGATGCTCTCCTCTAAGGCGCTCTAAGGCTGACTCACTGACATTTTAAAAGGGTTGTTTGGCATTTTTTCGCCGCGTCTTACTTTTAGCGGATCTCCCAGGTTTGGTGGGTAAAATGTATTCTAAGATACATTCCTCCTAGCGAGGGGGTGGAACGAACCACAAAGACACAAAGGACACAAAGATCGATCGATCATATTGATTGTAAGTTAAACTTATCACACAGAACCTAGAAGAGCCTGAAAACTCACATCTGATAACAAGGGACAAATCTAAAACCTAATTGGTTAAGCTAAAAGCTTTGATGTGCTTAGTTTTTACCTTCTTTTTTGGAGCCTGTTGCCTTGTACCATGATTAACTCCCAATCCAACTTGAACAACCCGCTCCCTTCTCCCCAATGCTCTAACAAAAAACAACTATCCCCCGATAGCGATCGCTAAAGGTCGAATAATTGTAAATTTTTGTCAAGGGGTGCGGTCAGACAATTTAGAATCATCGCTAGAATGATTCTAAATTGTCAGAAAGCGCTAAGTCATGTCTCAGTCTGGACTTATTGGAGAATCACACAATGCTCATTTAGGTTGGTTCTTAAATACCTGGATAAGTAACAGCAACAATGCTCCAGTTTGTTTTTTAGAGGGTTTTCCTGGAACAGGTAAAACTACCATTGCTGATGAGTTACTGGTGCGCATGAACGCTGCAAGAACCCCTGCCATTATGATTGAGGCACCAGAAACTGACGGTGATCCGACTGATGACTTATTGCTCAACTTGGCGATGGAGCTAAACAGCGTAGGTCAAGGTGAACTTGCAAATGCCATAGAGAATAATCGTCCATTGTTAGATGTTTTAAGTACCATAGTTAATAATCCTATACTTATTATCATTGATGAATTTCAGCGTTCGATGAAGGGGACAAGAGCGATTACTTTGGGGGGATTTGCAAAGGTGTTAAGCACTATTGCAAGGCGAAAATGGTTAAAAGGACGTATCCTTCTTCTTACTAATCGTTTAGTAGAACGAGCTAGTTGGTCTGAGCCTTACGCTATACGAACACTAAATGGAATGTCCCCTGATGATGGTGTGGAGTTATTAGAGTCCCTTGCAAAAGAGGACGACCGACTAGATGAAATAGCACTTGAGCGACGTTATGAAGTCGTTAAATGGTTAGGGGGAAATCCTAGAGCAATTAAATTACTAGTAAGAAACTTAGCATATGAACCACTTGATGACTTAATTGGTATACAGCCTGAGATATGGGAAATGGATGATCAAGAAATTTCTGCAGATTTAGTAGAAGATCTTGAGCGCCAGATACTTGAGAAAGCGTTAAATCAGCTTTCTGATGAAGACCTACTTGGCTTATATCGTCTTTCAGTACATCGAAAGTCATTTAGAAAAGAAGCAATACTAGATATCTTTAAGGAGAAAGAAGTATACGCCAGATTCAAGCGGGAAATGGTTAATCGATTCTTAATGGAGCTTCGTGGTAAGTGGTTTGCTTTACATCCTATTGTTCGTGAGATTGGATTACAGAAGTTAGGGCAAATGCCTAATGGCCTTCAACAAGCTCATAGCATCGCCTCACATCACTACACACGTCACTTTCAAGCAGGAAAAATTGAGGGATGGGGTGCTTTAGGTGGTCATTTTGTCGAAGCACGTTACCATTTGGTAAAAGCAGGACGACCAGATGATTTAGGGAATATTGCTCCTCGTTTTCAAAGCCACATATTTTCTACATTGAGCGGTTCTCCTCCTATACCTTCAAATACTGAGGAGTTAGATGAGCGCATTGCAGTTCTTTCGTCCCTACTCCAAGAACCTGGTCCCAAAAATTTGGAGTATCATCTTGCGCGTATGTTTCAAGCACGGAATCAGCGAAATGACCTTAGACGTGCTCTGAATCATGCTCATCGTGCCAAATCTGATAACAATGCTTCATCTTGGCTCTTGTGTAGTGAATTGTCAATGCAGATGGAGCAGCACGAAGATGCCCTCAGAGTCTTGAGACAAGGAATTGATCGTCTTCCCTCAGATAAGAATCTAGCCGATTTAATTAATCGACTGGCCAAAATACTTGCTGAAATGGATCGCCATAATGAAGCGATTGATAGCTTAAAGCAAGGTATCAAGCGTATACCTCCTAGTAAAAGTCTCGTTTCCTTGTATATTGGATGTGCTGAAATCTTAACTCAGATAAAACAACATGATGAGGCAATTACACTCCTAAGACAAGGAATTGATCAAATTCCCTTTGACAAGGGTCTTGCCGATTTGTATTGCAAGCTTGGCAATATTTTTTCAGAGTTAGAGCAATATGATGATGCTATCTCTCTTTTAGAAGAGGGAATTGAAAATATTCCCGCTGATAAGAGTCTTGCCTCTGTATACTACCTTTGCGCAGAACTTTTAACACAGACAAATAAACCTAAAAAAGCAATAGCTTTGCTGAAGCGTGGAATTTCTCAAATACCTACGGATAAAAGCCTTACTTCTTTGTATATACTCTGTGGGCAGTTGTTGCAACAAATTGGTGATTCGGCAAAAGCTGCTTCACTACTTAAAGAAGGTATAAATAGAATTCCTGCTGATAAAGGTTTAGCTGCTTTATATGTCCAGTGTGGTACGGTATTATTTGAGATAGGCAAACAGGATCAGGCAATATCTATTCTCAAGAATGCTATGCGTAGTAATATTGAGATAAAAAAAGGAGGACTTGCAGTATACACCAGCTATGCGAAATTACTTCTAATATCCAATGAAGTGGAAGAAGCCATCCAAATCTTGCTGAATGGAATCACTGAGGTTGATACTCCCAATCAAGCTATCTCATCTTCATTATATGAGTCAGTCATCTTAATTTATGCAGCTATTCAAGATGAAAAAGCGATAACACGATTTTTACAAGTAACGAAAGGATTAACACCCCAAGCTGCTAGCTTAGGACAAGCGTTAGTGTACCAAATACGAGGGGACTGGGAAGTATCTGCTACCTACGCAAGAAATATACGAAGAAATGGAAATCGATATTCTCTTCTGGCAACTATTGAAGCCTTTGCTTGGCTCAGTTCAGGGCATCCTGAAAGGGCATTAGACGCAATATTCTTAAATCTAAGGGAAGAGAAATACTTTGATCAATGGTTGAATGCTTTTGTTCAGTTGAGACTCGGTAACCTTGAAGAGGCTAAGCAATCACTTAACGCCTATGCTGCCCAATTAGTTCTATCGGAAGAATTGGAAGCTGATGAAACAACATTACTCAATCTATGGGATCAGCCTTCAAGTAGTTTAGAGAACCTTGATCTTGCTTATTACTTTCCGACTCTACCAACTACGCTTACAGGCTTACCATATTCTGTCACGAGAATCACTTACCATGCGTCAGTTTTGCCTGCTCATATCAAATTAAAAACCTCTAAACTTAGTCGCCCAACTAAGAAAAATGAGAACGAAACAATATTAATGGATGGAGAAAAAGTTATGCAAGAAAATTATGTTGATTTTGATTTGTATATTGACGCTAGTGGTCATGCGTTTGCAACTTCACCGCAGGGAGAAGTTGAAGCATATATCGAAATTAAACAACCTAGCAATATTCGGCTGTCTTGGCAACTTATCGAAAGACGACAAACAGATTCTGATCTATTAAAGGAAATTGGACGCGCACTATATGATTGGCTCTTTCCAAACTCTATCCATACCCATCTCCAAGTGACTGAAGCTGCCGCGAGACAGGATCAGGCCAAATTGCGTATACGCATGAGGATTGAACCCTCAAATATTGCTAGTTTGCCCTTAGAGTTTGTTTACCGCTCAATGGGCGGCTACTTCTTGGCTACCAATCCCAATACCGTATTTTCTCGTTACTTGAACTTACCTCTCCCACCAGATCGTGTACGTCGTCATTCAAATCCGCTTCATGTGTTGGCTATCATTGCTGATCCAATTGACCAAGCACGGCTCGATCCTGATGAGTGGGAAACAATTCTCAAAGAATCCTTAGATATGCAGCTAAGCACTAATAGGATGACACTGCAAACAGTTAAACGAGCAACACGTAAGGAAATTCGTGATGCTTTGCTATCGCAAAAACCTGACATTATTCAGTTTGTTGGTCATGGAATTTATCAAAATTCTAAAGGTTATCTAGCGCTAGTAGACGAAGATACTAAGAAGACTTGGTTAGTCGATGATGAGCGGTTTGCAAATATTTTTAATGGGTATGACGATCACCTAGGATTAATGCTTCTTCGTTACTTGGTATGGTTCGATAGGGGGGCATAAATCGACTAAATCCTTATCTGGCAAGAGACTTAATTGATTAGTTCGCTCCAGATCGCAAACAATTGACAAAAATTGCGGTAATGTCTGTTTCTATAAGGGTTTCATCCCTTATAACCCCCGTCCATTGCATAACACAAACCGAAGAACCGGATTAATTTGTATGGCAAGCTGTGAAAGTGCCCAGAGCAATGATCCGCAAGGTTTTTCAGGTATTGCACAGCAATTGGTACAGAGAGGAGCACCATCTGTAGTGGCCATGCAATACAAGGTTTATATCAAAACGGCTAAAGTTTTTCTGGAAGAATTCTATACTTGTGTAGCTGCTCACAAACCTATTGATTGGGCTGTGCAATCGGCAAGAAACGCCATATCGCTAGAATTTGGACTTGACAATCGCGAGTTTGCGACCCCTGTTCTTTATATGCGTGCCAAAGATGGCAATGTATTTTGATATACGCAGTGCGATCGCAATCGCTGTAGGGTGCGTTCCCTAATGTGGCTCTTACTGCTCCAGCAATCGATTTTTGGGGAACGCACCATGCACATTTATTGAAACTGTGGGTTTAAGTGCGATGCTGCTCTTGTGGGTTGAGTTCTGGATTGGCAACCTGTCACCGAGCAAACCCGACGATGTTGGAATGATTCTGATAGCTGACGGCTAATAGCTAAGGGTTATCAATGCTAGGATAAAGGCTTGAGTAGAGAACGATCGAGCCAAAGCCATGTCATCGACAGAAGTAAAAACCCCACCCCCAGACAGTCCTGAATTCCTCGATGAGTTACCCGGAGAAGTGGAAATGTCCTTATTTGACCACTTGGAGGAGTTGCGGCGCCGGATTTTTTATAGTTTAATTGCCGTGGCTGTGGGTGCGGTGGGATGTTTTATCTTCGTTAAACCCCTAGTGCAAGTGCTGGAAGTTCCCGCCCAAGGGGTAAAATTTTTGCAGTTAGCTCCGGGAGAATTTTTTTTCGTCTCCCTAAAAGTAGCTGGATATAGCGGCATACTGGTGGCTAGTCCCGTCATTCTCCTGCAAATTATCCTCTTTGTGCTGCCGGGGTTAACCCGTCGCGAACGGCGTTTAATTGTCCCGGTAGTGTTAGGTTCGAGTGTTTTATTTTTTGCTGGTTTATTTTTTGCCTATATTGCCCTGATTCCCGCCGCTTTAAACTTTTTTGTCAGTTATGGGGCGGAAGTGGTCGAACAAGCTTGGTCTTCAAGCTGAAACCCAAGGAGGAGAACTGAAGATGTCTAGCGTTGCCATCGATCTGCCGACGGAAAAAATTGCTGATTTCTGCCAACGCTGGCAAGTGATGGAATTTGCCCTTTTCGGCTCTGTCCTGCGCGATGACTTTCGCCCCGACAGCGATATTGATATTATGGTGCAGTTTCACCCAGAGGCACACCCCACCTTCAGCAGCCTCGATCAGATGGAAGCAGAATTAAAAACTATGTTTGACCGAGACATTGATCTGATTACCCGTCAAGGTATTGAAACTAGCCGTAACTATTTACGTCGCCACGAAATTCTTTCCTCTGCCCAGGTGATTTATGCAACGGGATCTTCAATTCCTGCTTGATATACTGCAATCCGCAGAACTGATCATGACCTACACGGCTCAATGCTCAAAAGCTGAGTTCGTCGCCAATGTGCAGCTTCAAGATTCAGTCATTCGACGGCTATTGGTGATTGCCGAAGCAGCCAGACGAGTTTCCGAAACAACCCGCCAGATCTTTCCCAACATTGCTTGGCAAGAAATCAATGGAATGAGAAATCGGTTAGTACATGAATATGATGATGTCAACCTCAATATTGTATGGGATGTGGTTCAGGCTGAAATCCCGTCACTGATTGAAGACTTGCAGTTACAGATTCCACCTGAACCCTGAGAATAGTGCGATCGCTATCAGGGAGAATTTTCCACTTAATTCAAACTCGATTGGCAACCTGTCACCGAGCAAACCCGACGATGTTGGAATGATTCTGATAGCTGACGGCTAATAGCTAAGGGTTATCAATGCTAGGATAAAGGCTTGAGTAGAGAACGATCGAGCCAAAGCCATGTCATCGACAGAAGTAAAAACCCCACCCCCAGACAGTACCGAATTCCTCGATGAGTTACCCGGAGAAGTGGAAATGTCCTTATTTGACCACTTGGAGGAGTTGCGGCGCCGGATTTTTTATAGTTTAATTGCCGTGGCTGTGGGTGCGGTGGGATGTTTTATCTTCGTTAAACCCCTAGTACAAGTGCTGGAAGTCCCCGCCCAAGGGGTAAAATTTTTGCAGTTGGCCCCGGGAGAATTTTTTTTCGTCTCCCTAAAAGTAGCTGGATATAGCGGCATACTGGTGGCTAGTCCCGTCATTCTCCTGCAAATTATCCTCTTTGTGCTGCCGGGGTTAACCCGTCGCGAACGGCGTTTAATTGTCCCGGTAGTGTTAGGATCGAGTGTTTTATTTTTTGCTGGTTTATTTTTTGCCTATATTGCCCTGATTCCCGCCGCTTTAAACTTTTTTGTCAGTTATGGGGCGGAAGTGGTTGAACAAGCTTGGTCGATCGAGCGCTATTTTGAATTTGTCTTACTTTTACTGTTTAGTACTGGCATCGCCTTTCAAATTCCCGTTATTCAATTGATTTTGAGCTTTTTGGGCATTATTTCCTCGCAAACGATGTTATCGGGTTGGCGTTTCGTGGTTTTAGGTGCGGTGATTTTAGGCGCGATTTTAACCCCTTCCACAGATCCTCTCACCCAATCCCTGTTAGCAGGGGCGGTCTTGGGTCTATACTTTGGGGGCATTGGGGTGGTGAAATTAACGGGACGTTAGCAGTTTTTTGATAAAATTTGACGGCTGAAAACCAATTAAGCCAGAAAGCTAGAGATTGATTCTAGATTGAGTAACAAAGTGAAATATTTTTTCTTAACGGCAGGCTGGACAATAGGACGGGTGTGGGAATTTGGTGGTTTGTGGGACAATGCGAGTAGTTGGCGACGACCACCACAGATAGAGCGATTAAATATCGGTATTTTAGAGGGAGAACCGGTTTTATGGCTTTATAAGGTGGAAGAAACTGTGATTATGGTGGAAGTTGCCCCCAAGAGTGCAGAAATTGCCGATGCTGTCTCCACTATCGGGCAAGTGGTGCTAAAACGCTTGATTAGTGCCGAACAAGTCCTCGAAATCCTGCAAAATGCCGAAGAACTGCTGAGGAAGTAATTAGGGTTTGCTGAATAATGGTAAAACCCTTTTTAGATAAGGCTTTTGACCTGTTAAAATCCGATGTTCATGCTGCGAAAATGGGATTGGAACCTTCAAAAACCTTGCATTATCCTTCTTGCAGTACATAAACTGGTACAAGAAAAGGGGGCAACAAAGCCTGAAACTCCTGCCTCACAGCCTCGGATCATTCTGCCTGACCCTATTCTAGGCCTTTTTCAGAAGAAATTAATTAATAATTATTCTCAATTATTTGAGAAGATTACTCTAGCTGCGATCCAAGATTCATGCTGAAAAGCCTTGATTTTCAAAGGCTAAACCGGCTAAAAATACTAATGTATCAAAGGATACCGAGCAACTGTAACAATTCTTAACTTGACTTTATTGAGAATTATTCTAGACTAAGACTTAAAGCTTATTGCATATTATTATCAATAAGCTTGGTTCTATTTTCGTTAAAAGATGCCATGCAGACCTACGACAATCCTCAGATCAAGTACGACTGGTGGGCAGGAAATGCCCGTTTTGCCGATAAATCAGGCTTATTTATCGTTGCCCACGTTGCCCAAGCTGCTTTAATCGCTTTTTGGGCAGGAGCCTTCACCTTATTTGAAATTTCCCAGTATCGCCCCGATATAGCCATGGCAGAACAGGGCTTAATTTTACTGCCGCACCTGGCCACTTTAGGCTTTGGAGTCGGAGAAAAGGGGCAAATCATCGATATCTATCCCTTTTTCGTGATTGGCTCAATTCATCTGATTTCTTCGGCAGTTTTGGGAGCAGGAGCCTTATTTCACCTGTTAAGAGTCCCAGAAACCCTGAAAGATTCCTCTGGTCCGGGGAAAAAATTCCATTTCGATTGGAGTGAACCCCGACAATTAGGAGTTATTCTCGGTCATCACCTGCTCTTTTTAGGTATAGCTGCATTATTATTAGTGGCCAAAGCTATGTACTGGGGGGGATTATACGACGCAACTATCGGCGCTGTCCGAGTCGTTAGTGAACCAACCCTCGATCCTTGGGTTATCTATGGCTATCAAACCCACTTTGCTACTGTGGACAATCTCGAAGATTTAGTCGGTGGTCATATCTACGTCGGTTTAATGTTAATTGGGGGCGGTATCTGGCATATTATCGTTCCCCCGCTCAAATGGGCGAGAAATGTGCTGATTTTCTCCGGAGAAGCCATTTTATCCTATTCTTTGGGCGGAATTGCCCTCGCTGGTTTCGTGGCCGCCTATTTCTGTGGGGTAAATACCCTCGCTTATCCAGTCGAATTTTACGGGCCAATTTTAGAAGTGAAGTTAGGAATTGCTCCCTACTTTGCCGACACGGTGAAATTGCCCTTTGGAGTGCATACGGCGCGCTGTTGGTTAGCTAATGCCCACTTTTTCCTCGCTTTCTTCTTTTTACAAGGTCATCTCTGGCACGCTTTACGCGCGATGGGTTTTGACTTTAAACGAGTAGAAAAAGCCTTAAATGCGATAGAAGCCTAGTTTTTTCAGGGAAGATTAGGATAAATTATCGATTTTCCTAATTTTCCCCGCTGATCAATCTTTCTAACTGTCCCTTATGCCTTACTGTACCTGTTGTAACACCAAATTGCTGCATCACATTGGACGCTCTCGCTCTTATTGGTACTGTAGTTCTTGCCGGCAGGAAATGCCAGTTTCAGAGAGAGAAACCTGTAATCAGGGGCTTTATTCCCTATCAAGGAGAATTAAGAGTTAAACTCACTTATTTCGCAACAAGGACAAATTTTATGGCAAAAATTGGCTTATTTTTTGGCACGCAAACCGGCAAAACCGAAACGGTAGCGGAAATGATTCAGAAAGAATTTGGAGGTGAGGCAATTGTAGAATTACACGATATCTCCTCCGCTTCTACCGAGGATTTTGCCCCCTACGATGCCCTGATTATCGGTTGTCCCACCTGGAATATCGGCGAATTACAAAGCGATTGGGCGGGTTTTTACGATGAATTGGATGACATTGATTTCGTCTCCAAAAAGGTCGCTTATTTCGGGATGGGGGATCAAATCGGTTATGCGGATAACTTTCAAGATGCTCTGGGGATACTGGAAGAAAAAATCGCCTCCCTAGGGGGTAAAACTGTCGGTTACTGGCCGACAGAAGGTTACGATTTTAACGAGTCGAAAGCCCTAAAAAATGGCAAATTTGTCGGTTTAGCCCTCGATGAAGACAACCAATCCGATTTAACTGAACAACGGATCAAAACTTGGGTCGCGGGACTTAAGGGCGAATTTGGCGTTTAGTTAGCTATCAATCAGTTATCAGTTATCAGTTATCAGTTACCAGTTATCAGTTATCAGTTACCAGTGAATAGTATTAAGTGGCTAGTTCGCAGCTTTCTTTTCACCGACTACTGATGGATCTTCGTTACTTGATATGGTTCGATAGGGGGGCATAAATCGACTAAATCCTTATCTGGCAAGGGATTTAATTGAGGCTCTTCGTTACTTTTTATGCTAAATCAACAGACAAGATGCCAAGATAACATACTTCTAACCCAAAAATTCCGAAAGTTTCTAAAGCCATAGCCTCTCCGTTTTATTAGTTTAATTTTATTGTTGATTCCCTCGACCATCCCATTCGTTGTCCTTCGCTCGAAATAACTAATTATTTCTCCAAACCAGTTTCGGATTGTTTGACAACTCTTAGTAAAAACACTGGAGGATTTTGCCAACCATTCCGAGATGGATAGCATTCCCTCT
>NZ_JADEVX010000198.1:0-7163 GCF_015207925.1 Microcystis sp. LEGE 00066
CCCCCAACTGCACCACTAGCTGTCTGACACTGGCTGGGGTCTTTTCCCAATCCTCTGCGTCAATTCCTGCCGTCTCTAGTAGGTGCTTCTCATCCATGCCTCTTAGATTACCAGATTTCGTTCCCCCCCTAAACGGTTACGAGATATTGAAAATTATACTGAAAATTACCAAGGGGCTTTATGCCTTTAATTGTTATTTTATCTCTGACAATGGTATGACAGCCGAAGCGACTTTCATCTTGACACCAGAAGCGGACTTTTAAATATTGACTAACTTTTTCAGATTCTTTTTCTAGTAAAGCTTGTAGCTGTTCAGATAGATTATTTTGGAATATTTTTACTTCTCCTGGTAATTGTTTTAAATTTTGAGGTCGAGCCACTTTTAATTTAGCTTGTAATTCATTTCTTACGAGACGGTAAACAGTTATATAACTGGCAGGTATTTCTAAAATAATTGATACCCAAAAATGAATTTCTTTATAACTTTGAAATCCTTCTGGGTCTTTTAATTCATTCTGAATTAGAGCGGCTTCTTCCACTGAAATCTTTTTGGGTCTTCCCAGTTTTTCTGGTTCTGACAAGAGATTTTCTATCCCTCCTTCTCGATAACAACTTAACCAGCGATGAATAGTTCTTTCTGAGCGTCCTATTAACACGGCGAGATGACGAACCGTTTCTACCTCCTTAATTTTTAGTAGATACAGGGATTGTACTTTAGCAAAGTTTAAAGAGGTTACTTGTTGCTTCAACAAGAATTTTAAGTCTTCTACTGACTCAGCAACATTAATATTAGGGACTCCACTCATTGCCTTTTTACCACACAAACTATACCTTTACCAAGTATGACATACTTTTTGAAAAATGGTATAATAAGTTTACTTAAGGTCATCAAAGAGGTAACAAAACCTTAATGGAAAGTCGTATCCATATCCATCCAGATATTTGTAATGGAAGACCTGTTATCGCTGGAACCCGAATTCCGGTGCAAACAGTTATGGAATTTTTAGGAGCAGGGGATTCTATTGAAGAATTCCTTGAAGAATATCCTTCTCTGAATCGAGAAGATATTTATGCCTGTATGCAATTTGCAGCAAGATTGATGGAGAATCACTATGAAGTCAAAAAAATTGCATGAATGGTTTTTTCTTTGATGAAAATTTACCAGCTAAAATCCTCTTCACTCCATCTTTACCGATCATTTTTAGGGATAAGTCCAAGGGATACGGAAATTTGGCAATATGCAAAGGATAAAAAAACTGGTTATTGTTACGAAAGATACAGACTTTTCCGATCAACTAATGCTTAATTTTTTTTGCACCTAAAGTAGTACATCTCCGTTTTGGCAATATACGAAAACGAGAATTTCATCAGTTTTTAGCTCGTATTTGGCCAGAAGTTGAAGCTTTGGTTATTGAACATAAATTAGTTAATGTCTATTTAGATAGAATTGAAGCATTTAGATAATTTTTCCTAACATTCATTGCGATATCGCTAAGGTGGGTAATGCCTGCCTTACTCTAGGGAAAGTCCAGTAATAATATCTTCTGGGGGAATCCCAGCTTGAATTAAAGTGGTTGTTAATCCTTCTTCAAGATTATCATCTTCAATGACAATTTTATTTTTCAATAAACGAGCGTGAAATAAAATTGTATTAATCCACGCTTCTTTTTCCCAACCAGTCATAATTATTAAAAAGTTGCCTGATTCTGGATCACAAACTGGGGTAATTTTAAGGGTTTGTAATCGAGGTTGCATCGCCGACTCTTTTCTGATAACTTGAGTCAGAATATCGGCATAATTTACTGTGTTATCCATTCGCAAATTATCTCCTTTTGAGGATTATAAATAATTAAATTGATTCTATTACGTTTAATAACCAGTTGGAAAATAGCTTCTTTGAAGTGTTTTAAATAAACCGCTTGACTAATGCCCAAAAAAAGTTTTCTTTCAGGTTCTTGTGAATCTAAAGCCCATTGGTATAATTGAAGTTGTCCTATTGTTTTTTCTAATTCACTGATAACTGAAGGCGTATCAAAGTCTTTGATTTCTACGGCAATTTTACGTTCTTCTTTTTCCGCAGCAAAAAACTTTTCTGCTCCTAAATCAGCTTTAAGCAAGGTTTTTTCTAAGGTTAGAATTAAAGGATCATCAGTGATTTTCTAACCCTCTTTTTCTAAAGTATGACGTAATCATAAATGTAGATCGTCTCGTCTGGACATCCTTATAAACCCTGCTTAAGAGGTTCGATTTCTATTCTACTACAGTTCGCCCTAATTCGGATTTATTATGACCGAAAAAGCGGTAAGGTGGGCAATGCTCACCCTACTATTTCTATTTTCGCTTGGTCAGGCTAGAGACTAACCCTAATCCTCCTAATCCTAACAAGGCAACAACGGAACTCAGTGCAGATCTGGTAGGGTGTGTTCCCTCATGCAAGTCCTACCGCTGCAGCGATCGATTTGAATGATAATAAGCTAAAAACGTCTAGGCACAGCGACGGACGGGAGTGCAAGCGGATATAGACAAATATGGGGGCATTTTACCTTACTTTTTGGAGCCGTGATCTGTGGGCAATATGACATGATTAATGGAAGAAACAGGGAGTAAAGAGCATGACTACCTATCAAGATGTTCGCCGGCAAGTTGAGAATCTCACCCCAGACGAGCAACTTCGCTTGTTAAAAGAGTTAGCTGTTACCTCTACGTTGACGCTGACGGAAGTTTTGGTGCATCCATTACGCTCAGGTAATGTAGAACTTGCCGGCCAGTATCGTGATATTCTTCTCGATCAAGAAAACTTAATTAGGGTTTGCTGTATAATTCCCCAGAGGGAATCTAGGAGCCACACAGTTGGCAAAATGGTAGTTTCGTCCCTTAGTTTCTCAATTTTATCTGGCGTTCGCTCATAAAAGTGCCAGGGTTTTGAGTCCCTCCGATCGATTTCTCAACGTTTGTTTCTGGCACTTTTTTGGCTGAAAAAGTAACAAAACCCTTTTCTGGTAAGGCTTTCACTGATATTCAGCAAGTCCTAATTTAGGTTAACTACTCCCCCACAAGCTGGCTTTTTTAGTACATATATTCTACCTTTTTGTGATTGCTATTTTGAGTATCTTACCTATACCCTACTGAATTTTACCTATTAATCTACTTTTCGACTGCAAAAACCAAAATCAGTCCATATCTTGACTGCAAAAACGGTATTTTAACTTTAGATAGGCCATTGACAAGCCTAAAAGCTTTCTTTAAACTAGATTCAGTGCATAAACAAAAATTCCGATAAGTACCTATTGCAGTAGGACTTCTCGGACGTTTGTATGTACTTAATTGTTTTTGGACATTTTTTCAAAGTTAATTATGACTCAGATCACATCGGCTGTCAATGACGACGGCTACCGTTCCAGTGCTGACCTCGTACACTGTCAAAGACAAGATGAAGCGCAGACTTTAGCTTTCGCTGATTCGGCCACATCAGGAGCGAGAGTTTTTATTTGTCATGTTTACGAACAGGGGGGAAGAACTCATCTGGTTTTTTCTCTACCTTGTAGTCTGCTGATTGAGTTGGCAAAATTACAGAGTGCTGAAGCTAAAAAGAATAAGTCTAATGCGGATGAAGTCATGAACAGACCACTTATTCCCCAGCACGTTAACGAGATTGCAAAGTATTTGCTAGATACGGATCAGTATATTTTGCCCCCATTCATCTTTAACTCGAATACACCGATCAAAGTTTTTACCTATGGTGCAGGTCCAGTCAAATTCGGTTATGCTGTTATGCCAATAGATGTAGAACTTTATGTTACTGACGGTCAACATCGGTTAAAAGCGATCGAAAAAGTTTTACCTGAAAAACCTGACTTGCGTAACGACAGCGTAACTGTGCTGGTAGTTCAAGAAGCAGATATGGATCAAATTCATCAAGATTTTGCCGATTGTGCCAAAAATAAACCTATCCCTCCTGCTTTATTGGCTGCTTTCGACGTTACCGATCCTCTTGCTAAGTTAACTCGGACAATTACTAAAGATTTAGTCATTTTCAATGGACGGATTGATAAAATCTCTCGTACTATCGGAAAAGACACCAAATATATGTTTACTATGAGTCAGTTAAGAATCGGTGTCGCTGAATTTCTTTTTGGTTCATCTCGAAAACCAGTTATAGAATCTCATTCTCGTCAAAGCAAAAGTGAATTTTTGCTGATGTTAGAGAGACTGAAGATTTTTTACACAGAATTCGCCAAAAATAACGATACTTGGCGACTTTTGCTACAACCCGCATCTCAAAAGGTCAATCTCAACTTGTACGATCTCAGACAACAGCGTGTGGATTTTAATACCGTTGGGTTTCAGGTACTTAGTCGAATTGGACATTTAATCTTTTTTGGACAAGAATTCACTGATTTACAGCGAGAAGCTCTAATTAAAGCACTTGCGGGTTTGGATTATACCCGTGACTCAGCTTTATGGCTAAATAGTATCGTGATTGATGATGCTGGTGCTAAAAAGATAGTTACGCAGACAACAGCAGTCGATAAAGCGTTTAAAATCGCCAGAGATGCTGTACAAGAGAAAACTGGGATAGTTTTAATCTAGTTTCGAGTAGATTTAGAGCAATTCAGTCTTATATACCTTATGAAATTACAAGCAGAGATCGAGCAGTTTTGCTTTATCTCTCTTTTCCTGTGACTATTGATAGGTTTTACTAATTAGACATACAGTATAGAGAGGAGAACTTTAAAAGCATATATGTAATGACCGCAATCCAAACCTCTCTACTACCGAATCGTACTATTGATGAGTTCGTAGAAGATATTAAACTACTGACTCAAGAAGTACAAAAGCTCTACTGTTTAGATGAGATTCCTTGGATTATTGGTGTTTCTTGGGGAAAAGATAGTTCAGCAGTTTTACAGTTAATCTGGAATGCGATCGCTGCTTTACCATTAGAGAAGCGACAAAAAACTATTCATGTCATCACCACCGACACAATGGTTGAAAACCCCATTGTCTCTGCATGGGTTAGAAAGTCAATGGAAAAGCTGGAAAAAGCTTCAGAAGCTCACAGAATGCCATTTAAATCACATTTACTCTATCCTGCTGTGGAAGATCGCTTTTGGAGTGGATTAATAGGTAAGGGTTATCCTGCTCCCCGTTTGAAATTTCGTTGGTGTACTGGAAGACTGAAAATTAACGCTTCTAATAACTTTATTCGTGAAGTCATCAGAAATTGTGGGGAAACAATATTAGTTTTGGGAATCCGCAAAACAGAAAGCTCTCGTCGTGCTAAGGTGATGGAAAAATTAGAAGCTAAAAGACTTCGTGATCGTTTGAGTCCTAATGCAAATATGCCCAATTCTCTCGTTTATAGTCCCATAGAAGATTGGCGTACTGATGAAGTATGGATGTACTTGATGCAGTGGGAAAATCCCTGGGGAGGAGATAACAAAGAATTATTAGCAATGTATCGAGGAGCAACTGCGGATAATGAATGTCCCCTAGTGGTAGATACTTCCAGTCCTAGCTGTGGAAGTTCCCGTTTTGGTTGTTGGGTTTGTACTTTGGTAGATAAAGATACATCTCTGAGTATGATGGTTCAGAATGACCAAGAAAAGGAATGGTTACAACCACTCGTAGAACTCAGAAATGAATTAGACCTTTTGGATGATAGAGAGAGACGTGATTTCCGTCGTCTTGTTGGGAAAGTACAATTATTTGAAAGAAACTTAAATGGAGAAATATCGATCGAACCCATACCCGGCCCTTATACTAAACAATGGCGGGAATATTGGCTGAGAAGGGTATTAGAGGCTCAGGAGAGCGTGCGTACTAATGCTCCAGAGGATATGAAAGATATTACCCTAATTACCACGGAGGAA
This sequence comes from Microcystis sp. LEGE 00066, assembly GCF_015207925.1. Classification (NCBI taxonomy): domain Bacteria; kingdom Bacillati; phylum Cyanobacteriota; class Cyanophyceae; order Chroococcales; family Microcystaceae; genus Microcystis; species Microcystis sp. LEGE 00066. The sequence continues at coordinate 5,874 of NZ_JADEVX010000198.1, forward strand.
CTCAGCGAAATTCGCCGGATTTGGAGGGAAGAAAAGCACGAATTTGATGACCAATTACCGAAGATTTATAAACAAGTGACTGGAGAAACTTTTCAAGATCCGCGACCAGGAGCGGATAATAATCTTTTGGGGAGTGAAGAATGGGATATCCTCGCGGATATCTGTGCCGAGGATTCCATGCACCTAGAATTATTGGCTAAACTTATCGATACAGAACGTCAATATTTTCTCAAAATCTCTCGCAAGGGTATTTACAAAGACCTAGAAAAATGCTTTGAGTCTAGTTCTCGTAGTAAAGAGGAAGCGATCGAAAATGCCCGTTATGTCTATGATCTAAAGAATGCCGCTCAAAGTGGCAATATTGCTCAGGTGAAAGAACAACTCAAGGAGAGTTTTAGTGAACCGGAAAAAGACCCGCAAAAACAGTTAACTTGGGCCAGTATGAAATTCCCTACAACCGATGAGGAGGAGGAATAACGGGTTTATTTTACCCGTAAACTGGCGATCGAGTTGACCATCAATAAAATTACCATTTCTCGACGACAAGATGAAACCCTACCAAAAAATTCCGATTCGTGAATGTGGGGAACCCCTAGTACCTATACCCGCAGATAAATTTGTTATCCCTTCTCCCCATGCTTACGAGAAATTGGGGGCCAATTATCGGGGTAAATCTCCCTATTTTTTGCAACAGGGGGTGTTAAATGCCCTGATTGACGCTCAAAACCGTCTGCAAGTCTATCAACCCGGGTGGCAAATTTTGATTTTTGATGCCTATCGACCGATCGAAGTGCAACAATTTATGGTCGATTATACTTTTCAGACTCTCCTAGACACAAGAGGATTAGCCAAAGAGAAACTATCGAAGGCAGAAAGTCAAGCGATTTTAACAGAAGTTTACACTATTTGGGCAATTCCCAGCGATAATGCCGCCACCCCGCCACCCCATAGTACCGGAGCGGCGATCGATATTACCCTAGTGGATGAGAAGGGACAAACCATCGACATGGGAGGAGAAATCGATGAGATCGGAGAGCGATCGCATCCCGATCATTATATCGCCGCAAAAAGCCCACGAGAACAGGGTTATCATCAAAAACGAGTTTTATTGGCTAAAGTGATGGAGGAGGCGGGATTTAGCCGACATAAGGGGGAATGGTGGCATTTTTCCCTAGGGGATCAGATGTGGGCCTGGTCGCTCGATCGAGCCTACGCCATCTATGGCAGGGTGGAGGATTAAGTAGGGTTTGCGGCAAAAAGTTTTTTGTGGGGACAGGGTGTGGGGTGTGG